>JAFADQ010000152.1 GCA_023424725.1 Bacteroidota bacterium | reverse complement strand
CCTGTAATGTACTTAAGCAGTTGCGGAAATAACTTTAATTACCAGTTTAATAAAAAGTATCCGGTTACTGTTCGGCTTCTGGATTCTTCGGGTAATTATAATCCACAAAGCAAAACTGTAATTATTGAGGCTAAAGTAAATTTGTGGTAAAAATTCCGTTCCCATAACCAACCCTCGCCTTCATCTGTTATCCTCTAACACAGCAAAAATTGCCCGCCGCAGCTTATTAATGCAGCGCAGTTTTGCCTAACAATTACCGGAGTTATCAACAGCATGAAGCTTTCTATTTTAGATCAATCGCATATACCGAAAGGCCGCAGCGCCGAAGAAGCATTACATTACACAACCGAATTGGCAGTACTGGCCGACAGGCTGGGATACCATCGTTTTTGGGTTTCGGAGCATCATAACATGACTCAGGTTGCCGGCTCGGCGCCCGAGGTTTTACTTGCTTTTCTGGCGGCTAAGACCAAACACATACGGCTGGGTTCGGGTGGCGTGATGTTGCCGCACTACAGCGCGTATAAAGTGGCCGAGAACTTCCGGTTGCTCGAAAACCTGGCTCCCGGCCGCATAGATCTGGGGGTGGGCCGCGCTCCGGGCGGCGACAGATTAACGGCTGCTATCCTTAACCCGCACAACGATTTCAGCGAGCAGGAATTTATCAACCAACTCCACGATCTGCAGCATTATCTCAACGATTCGCATGAAGAAGGATCGGTGCAGGCAAAGGTAAAAGCAACGCCGTTATCCACACATGTGCCCGAGCAATGGGTGCTGAGCAGCAGCGGCCAAAGTGGTTATTTCGCGGCGCATTTCGGTATGGGGTTTTCGTTTGCGCATTTTATAAACCCGGTGGGTGGGCACGTGGCCGTACAAATGTACCGCGAGCGCTTTAAGCCATCTATAAACCTGAAAGAACCGCAGGCCAACTTTGCCACGTTTATGTTTTGCTCTGATGACGAAGACCGCGTAAAACAAGTGCGCACCGTGGCCGAATACCGTTTTATCATGCTCGAAACCAAAGGAAGATTCGATGCCGTAGATTACAACGACGTGAAAGATTACCAATACTCGTTAATGGAGCAGGAGCGGCTGAAATTTGTGCGGCAGCGCTTTACCATTGGCACGCCCGCGCAGGTAAAAACAGAGCTCACAGCCCTCGCCAGGCAATATGAAGTAGACGAAATTATGGCCGTGAACATTGGCATCGAGTTTGAAGACCGGCTGCGCTCTTATGAGCTGCTGGCGAAAGAATTCGGGTTGAAAAACCGGGAGTAAATTTCTTTGTAAGGATATTAGCGATGGCATAAAAAGACCTATAAGGTTTTCAAAAACCTACCGCTTACACACAAGTCTGTAAAACTTTTCTTGCTTCACTTATAGTAAAAAAAGCCAGATTACTAATTTTAGCAATACAATAATTGCAGAAGTAGAACCTATTTATGGGTGAAATATTGGTAGCAAGAATGTTCAGGAGTGCTTATAGAATCCCATCGGGATGACATATTTTCCGTTCGCTCAAGCAACATGTCATCCCGATGGGATTCATTTTGCCTATTTTCACCTTCAACTACCAATATCTCATCCATAAATGGATTTTTGCGAATAGCCCTAACCAATTTGGAGTATTGCAGACTTATGTGTAATCGGTAGGTTTTCGAAAACCTTATAGGTTTAAACGATTCGGAGTTAGCTTGTTATTTATAACGAAGGCATTTCACCTGAAACACCTTCGTTTTTGGCCTTTGCAGGTTGTGTAAATTATTGCTTTAGTAAACGGCTGCGGTATAACGTATTATCAGCCTGCAACTGCACCACATACATTCCGGCAGGTAGCTGTTTTACATCTACTTTAACATCTTTCAGATCTCCGGATACCGGTTGTTGCATTACCACCTGCCCGAGCGCATTGTAGATCGATAACGAGCCGTTTCGAATCGGTTTTTCCACAGTAATTAGTACTTCGGTTGCGGCGGGGTTGGGGTAAAGGTGCAGTTTATTTTCTAAATTTTCTGCCACGGCAACCGGAGCTGCAGCAGGCGAAATTTTGGCTACTATAGGGTAAATAAATCCGGTTTGGGTATGCTGAATGGTATCTAATGCGATAGGACTCTGGGCGGTGCCCGAGATAAATACCTCGCCAGAATTATTTACTGCCAGCGAATTTACTTTCTCGCGTTCTGCGCCACCGCCGGTTTTGCTCCATTGCAAGGTGCCGTCGGGTGTAAATTTCTGCACCAGAAAGTCGTTCTCTCCAGCCGCGGTGTTCACAATGCCGTTTCCCCAGTCTACGCTGTTGCGCAGAAAGCCACCCAAGTATACATTACTGGCCGAGTCGGTGGCGATAAAATTCACATCTCCAACAGAGGCATCGCCGGTAGCAACCTGCGGCACCTCTCTTAACCACAGGTAATTGCCTGCGCTATCCAGCCGGGCAAGAAAATAATCGTACACCCACGAATCGCCGGTAGAGGTAAAAGGCCCAAATGCGAAGCTGCCGTTAAGCTGGCCGGCCATATAAATATGCCCCGAGCGGTCGGCTTTAATTTCGGGCCCCGCACAGGTTATATCTTCTATAATATTTACCCACCGCGCTATGCCGGCCGGGGTATAGCTGGCCACAAAAAAATTGTAGCCAGGCCCCGAACCGAAGCTCTGGCCGGCAAAAAGAGCGCCGCTGCCCACGCAAGACCCGGCCACATATATATATCCTCCCGTATCTAAGGTTATAGACGATAGCCATGTAACATTTGTCTGCTCTATGTGTAGCAACTGGTTGCCGGCTGGGTCGTATTTCCGGATAAACGAATTTGAATTAGAGCCTGAGTAAGCTACGTATAAATTGCCTTGCGGGTCGGTGGCTACAGCAGCAGCATCGCGGGCGCCGGGCACATCGGTGAACACATTTTTTACCCACTGTACCTGCCCGGCTCCGGAATATTTGGCCAGAAAAGAGCGGCTGAAATTTGAGTTATCCAGCAGAATATGAGAAGCATCGAACCGGGCGGTATCTTT
>JAFADQ010000021.1 GCA_023424725.1 Bacteroidota bacterium | reverse complement strand
CACATTTTTGCCGGCAAATTCTGAGGGAACCGATACCAGAATTTGGGCTGCGGCGGCATCATAATTAATGCTCACAGCCTCGGTAAGTTGCGCGGTGCGGCTAAGCGAGTTAATGTGCTGCTGATAGGCAATTTCTTTCTGGTAATAATCTTTGCTCACCAGATCTACGCTGCTGCTCATGGTGCCTTTTACCAGAAAACCTATGTAGCCGATAAACAGCACAAAAGAGGCGATAATGGCGTAAGGCCAAAGGGTTGTGTTTTTATGTTGGGTCATGGATGGAGAGTTCATGATTCGGGTATTTCTATAATTGGTTTTTGCCGGAATGAGAAGCTGAAATCTGTTTGTTAGGTGTTTGTCTGTTTAAAGACGTATAAGGTTTTTAAAACCTTATACGTCTGCAATAAATTAAATTGCTTCCTTCGCCTCGTCTTCGGTTAACGTAATTGTTTTGGCAGTTGCGCCGCCGGAGGGTGCGAGAAATTTAGTTTTCTCCTCTATCAGCAATTCATCTCCGGAATACACGCCTATCTTTATTTTGCTATTAATTGATTTTAGCACAGATTGCGGGATCTCGATAAAGAAAACACCTTCTGTTTTTCCCTGGCCCGGAAGTACCAGTTCGCTGCCCACCATTTTAATTTTACCGCCTTCCGGAGAGATCACTTTAAGGGTTAGCGGCATTTCGTGCTGGGTTTTGTTGATGAGCGAAATGTTGTACAAATTAGTAACAGTGCCATGGTCGGTTTTTTGGTACATCTGGCCCGGCGTGCGCAAAATGGTAGCATCTATGTTATCGCGGATTACGAGCATCGTAACCAGGGCAGAGGCCAGAATTAATAGCACGATAGAATAACTGATAATGCGGCCGCCGATGCGAAATTTAGAACCGGTGGCAACGTTTTCTTCGCTGTCGTAACGGATAAGGCCGCGCGGTTTTTCTATCAGGTCCATAATGCTGTCGCAGGCATCTATGCAGGCAGTGCAGTTGGTGCACTCAAGCTGCGTACCGTTGCGGATGTCGATTCCCATGGGGCAAACCTGCACGCACTGGTTGCAGTCTATGCAATCGCCCTCGGTGCGCTCGGTGTTTTTGCGCATCTTACCGCGGGGTTCGCCGCGCAGGTAATCGTATATTATCGTGATGGTGTTTTTGTCGGTCATTACGCCTTGCAGGCGGCCGTAAGGGCAGGCAATGTGGCAAACCTGCTCCCGGAATTTGGCAAAAACAGCGTAGAAAATTCCGGTAAACACAACCAGTGTTCCGAGCCCGGCCAAGTGGTTCAGCGGGTTATCGGTCATGATCCTTATTAGTTCGTCGCTCCCGATAATGTAGGCAAGAAATGTGTTGGCGATGATAAAGGAAATCAGCACGAAAACCAAATGCTTGCCGCCTTTGCGCCAGATCTTCTCGAAATCCCAGGGAGCTTTATCCAGCGCTTTTTGCTTCATGAAATCGCCTTCAAACAAATATTCTATTCTCCGGAAAACAGATTCCATAAAGATAGTTTGCGGGCACACCCATCCGCAGAAAATACGGCCGTAAATTACCGTAAAGAGGATAATGAACACCACCAGCGTAAGGAAGGCCAGGAGCAGAATAAAGAAATCCTGCGGCCAGAAAATTCCTCCGAATATGATAAACTTGCGCTCTACCACATTCAGCATTAAAACGGGCAAACCGTTAATGCGCAGAAAAGGCCCGGCAAACAACAACGCCAGCAAGCCATACGCTACAAAATTGCGCGCATTGTATAGTTTGCCAGACGGTTTTTTAGGATACAACCAAACCCGCTTGCCTGCGCTGTCGACGGTAGATAACGAATCGCGGAAATGGTCTTTATCGGTTGCTGCTATTTTCATTATTTGTAAGCGGTAAATTCTGAAAGATCGCTCCTCCAAAATCTGGTTTTAAAGAGTTTTAAGGCCCTTTTTTAAATCCGTAACAGGATATGCAAAACAACAATTCCGGCGGTTAAGCTGAAATGACAACAATCATTTTTAAAGCAAAAAAAGCCGGACTTATATCATCCGGCTTTCTCTGGTTGTGTTATTTAAGGGCTACTTTTTCGCCTTGTGGTTCTTTTGCGTTGTCAGGGTTAGTGCCTTGTATGCTTAGTATGTAAGAGCTCACCTGCAGTATCTGGTCTTTGCTCAGCTTCTTGTTCCAGGGCACCATTCCTTTTGCCGGCACCCCGAATTTCACTACTTTAAACACATCGTTTACGTCGCCGCCGTGCAGCCAGTATTCGTCGGTTAGGTTAGGGCCTACGGTGCCTTCGCCGCTTTGTCCGTGGCAGGCGGCGCAGTTTTGCGCGTATATCTTTTTGCCTTCTTCCAGCGCTGTTGCATCGGTAAGCGGCTTAAAATCGGTAACCGCATTCGGGTCGTCTACGTTCTGGCTTTGTATGAGCGCGGCGGCCTGCATTTCGGCGTGGTATTCTTCCAGTTGCAGCTCGCCGGTGTTGGTTACGTGGTAATAAATAAGATACGCGCCGGCCCAGAAAATAGTGATGTAGAACATGTATTTCCACCAGGGCGGCAGGTCGTTGTCGAACTCAACAATTCCATCGTAATCGTGGCCTTCCATCACCACATCTTTATGCTTGCCTGTTAGGGCGCGGGTATCGCCTTTAAATAACGCCAGCCAACGCATAGCCCACGATTTTTCAAGCGATTTTTCGTCCTGAGATCCGGCCAGTGCGGGCAAAATCTGCGCTATCAGAATTACCATCATCAGCACCATCAGCACCAGAATAAAACCTACAATCAGTCCCAAAACCAACCAGGGGCCGGGCACATCGTTCAGGCTGAAAGGCTTCGCCGGAACAGGCACTGTTTCTTCTGTAACAACCGGTTTTTCGGGCTCTGCAGCTACTGGTGCTTCGCTTTCGGTTTTAATGTAGTCTACCAGGGCTGTCATTCCGGCTTCGTCTATAGAAGAAGCGAAAGACGGCATCGGAATTTTGTTAAACTCGTTAAACACCGCTACTGCTTCGGGGTCGCC
>JAFADQ010000013.1 GCA_023424725.1 Bacteroidota bacterium | reverse complement strand
GTTTAATAGCTTAACAGATAAATCTTTTTCGTTTACTTACTTTCTATCGCCCTCTTTTTTGGCCGCCATAGCTTTGGTGGTGCTGGTGGTTGGGCTGCTTGCGGGCTCTTATCCGGCTATTTTTCTTTCGCGGTTTAAGCCCGCCGATGTACTAAAGCAAGATAAAAACCCAAGAGGTGGAAATGCGGTGCTGCGCAAAACCCTGGTGGTTACGCAGTTTACCATTTCTATGCTGATGATAATAGGAACGCTGGTGGTTTTTAGCCAGATGCATTTTCTTAAAAACACAAATTTGGGGTTTAACAAAGAGCAGGTGCTGGTGATAGATATTCCCAGCGGCGACTCGGTATTGGTAAACCGGCTAACCGAAATTAAATCTGAATTTCTTACCCACTCCGGTATTAGCCATGTTGCTACCAGCGCACATATTCCGGGCACGCAGGTGGGCCGCCGCATGTTTTTTACCGAGCAAAACGGCGAGCGCCGCGAACGCACCTTAAGTGTAATGGCAGTTGATTACGATTTTCTGGATCTGATGGGAATTAAGCTCGCGGCCGGCCGGAATTTCTCTAAAGATATGGCCACCGACCAAAAAGATTTTTTATTGAACGAAGCTGCCGTGCGCTACATTGGCTGGCAAAACCCTGTTGGCGAAAAACTAAGCATGGGAGAGCCGGAATACAGCAAAGTAATTGGCGTTGTAAAAGATTTCCATTTCGCGTCGCTGCACAACAAAATAGAGCCAATGGCTTTGCTGCTAACCCCCAAAACGCAGGGCTTTTTGCTTGTTCGGGTAAAAGGAAACAACCTGCCCGCCACCATAAACTACATAGAGCAAAAATGGCAGGCTTTCGACCCAAAACACCCGATGGAGTATTTCTTTCTGGACGAAAAGTTTGACGAGCAGTACCGTGCGGAAGAAAAAATGCTGACCATTTTTGGCTACTTTGCCGGCCTTACCATTTTTATAGCCTGCCTGGGTTTGTTTGGCCTTGCTTCTTTTACCGCCGAGCAGCGCACCAAAGAAATTGGCATTCGCAAAGTATTGGGCAGCTCGGTAAGCCAAATTGTGGTGCTGCTATCGCGCGATTTTGCCTTGCTGGTGTTGCTGGCAATTTTAATAGCCTCGCCTTTGGCCTGGTATGGCATGCAACGCTGGCTGGAGGAATTTGCGTATCGCACAGATATTAGCTTCGGGTTGTTTATTGCAGCCGGGTTTGCTGCTATGGTTATCGCGATGCTTACCGTTGGCATGCAGGCCGCCCGAGCTGCTTTGTTAGATCCGGTAAAAACGCTGAAGACAGAATAAGCCGCCTTGCAGATTCTCATTTTATAGTAACAGATATTACAATTCTGTTTGAAAGCCTTTCTTCTTATAAAAGCTCCTGATTTCTATTATAGAATTCAGGAGCTTTTTTCATTTTTTGGCAGGTTGTGTTACAAATAAAACGGATTTAGTTATTATCATTAAAAGAAGAGTTACCCTAATGGTGCTTAACAAATACTTATAAAATTTATTGCCAAAAGCTTAATTGTTATTTAATTTTTTGTACATTTAGCGCAAATAACTTCACTCAACACACTAAATTGTTATTGTATGAAAAAGAATTTTACAAACGGATTATTGCTTGTTTGCGCGGCAGTAATAATGCTTTCGGGTTGTGGCAAAGACGACAACGATTCTCCGAGCCAGAAACCCACCTACACTATTGTTAATACCGGAAACGGTGGCGTAAACGACACAACCGACACCAACGACACACAGTACCTGGATGTAGCACAGGCAGTGCCTTCCGAATCGGGCGAAGTTTACCCGGTTAATATCCCCATTATTTTCTTCCTTAACGATAAGGTTTATTTAAAATCTATTGCCGATAATTTTACGGTAACCGAAAACGGCACTATTGTAGGCGGCACCATAAACGTTAGCGAAAGCGCGAACGGCTATGCTATTCTAACTTTTACTCCATCTACTCCGTTTGAGGTAAACAAAGAAATTAAGGTTACCATTAAGCAGGGCATGAAAGACGATGGCGGCAATAAATTTATAGAAGATTTTGAGCTAGTTTACCAAACCAAACAGGCAGGCTCGGGCGATTTTGACAATAACGGAAGCTTTGAGAACGGCGACGACGGAGTTTATTTTCTGGGAGACGGCGCAATTCTTTCAGGCCCAAGCGGCGATGTATCTCCTCAGTCGGGAAGCCATTTTGCAGCCATTACATCGGGCAGCGCGCTTGTATCGTCTGACTACGCCATTGGCGACGCTTCCAGCATGATGGTACTGGGCCCTATTAATACCAACCTTTCTTCTTTATCTTTTCACTACGATTTCGCATCTGCAGAATTTAACGATTACGTAGGCACACAGTACGACGACGTGGCCATGGTTACCATAACCGGCCCGAATGGCTCGCATACCGCTTTTCTGAGCAGCGTAAATACCGTTGCAACCAACAATAACCAATGCAACAATTGCTTTGGCCTGCCCGATGGCGGCGACAACTTTGCAGGCCATACCGGTTGGCAAAACAAAACGCTAAACTTCCAGAGTGTAGGCTCACCGG
>JAFADQ010000395.1 GCA_023424725.1 Bacteroidota bacterium | reverse complement strand
AGTTTATGCTGCACCATTCTGAGCATGACCTGAAAGACTTGCTGCACTTTAAGCACCGCACGTTTAACACCACAGATTTGCTGTATTTTGTGGCGTTTTTCCGCGATTTTTATAGCCGCCACCAAAGCCTGGAATTCGCATTTTTAGGCCCGCCAGGCACCAACAACCAGGATGCTTATTTCAGGCTTGCCCGCTTTTACGACACCGTTTTTAGCCTCGGTTTCACGCCCCAGCGCAGCCGCAAACACATCTCTACACCTGCCCGAAACTCTGCCTGCAAACGCATAAATATGTATTTGCGCTGGATGGTTCGCAGCGATAACAATGGCGTAGATTTCGGTATCTGGCAAACCATAAAACCATCTGAGCTAATTTGCCCCTGCGATGTGCACGTAGACCGCGTTGCCCGCAGCCTTGGCCTTATTTCGCGCCCAAAACCCGATTGGCACACCGCGGTAGAGCTAACCCAAAACCTTTCGCTTTACGACCCCACCGATCCGGTTAAATACGATTTTGCCTTGTTTGGTTTAGGAATTGAAGAAGGTATGCGGTAGATTTTGCGTTAAAATCGAAATAAAACTATTTAGCCGGGATTTTTGAAACGATACCAAGGCCAAATTGTGTTGTAACTTTGGCCCTGATGCCCGTGTTTTTGATGTTTACAGGGTGATTTTGATGATAATAACCGCTTCCGGACAGAGGAAGCATTTCCAAACCGGAGAAAATTAAGTGATATACCCCGATAATTTTGAAATAAAGATTGGCTTCGATGTCATTCGCCAGCAATTATTAGAAATTTGCGCCAGTAATCTGGGCCGCTCGCATGTAAACCGCATGCAGTTTTTAACCCGCCACGACCTGGTGCAAAAACTGCTTAACCAGGTAAACGAATTCAGGCAGATTCTTAACAGCGGCGTCGATTTTCCGTCTACACACTATTACGACGTAACGGCGGCGCTAACCCGCGCCGAAATTCCGGGCACTTTTCTGGAAGTAAGAGATTTCTTTCAGATAAAGATGTCGCTGCAGACGATAGACGCCAGCCTGCGCTTTTTCCGCAATGCCGAGCCAGAGCAATATCCATCTTTACGGCTTCTGGGCCAGGAAATTTACCCCGACCGCGCCTTTATTAAGCGCCTCGACAAAGTAGTAGACGATAACGGCGCCGTGCGCGACGATGCCACGCCTGAGTTACTTTGGTTTAAGCGCGAAATCATCAGTCAGCAGGGCCTGCTGCGCAAGCAAATAAGCTCCGTTTTAAAACAAGCGAAAGCCGATGGCTATGTGATAGACGATGCCGAACCCACCATCCGGAACGGCCGCATCGTAATTCCGGTATTGGCCGAGCACAAGCGTAAAATCAAAGGCCTTATTCACGACGAATCTGCCACCGGCCAAACCGTGTTTATTGAGCCTGAAAGTATTTTCGAGCGCAATAACGATATTAAAGACCTGGAGAATGCTTACCACCGCGAGCTGATAAAACTGCTCACGCAGCTTACCAACCAGCTGCGGCCGCTGCTGCCCGACATGAAAAAGGCGTATCAGTTCCTGGGTTTGCTGGATTTTATTCAGGCTAAAGCCACCATGGCCGTGCGCATGGAAGCTATTCTTCCGCAGGTACATAAAAATCAAACCCTTTCCTGGAAACAGGCACGGCACCCGGTGCTGGAAGCTGCGCTTAAAAAGCAGCAAAGAAGTGTTGTTCCGCTTGATATTTTTCTGAATCCTGAGCAGCGCATCTTGCTTATTTCGGGACCGAATGCGGGTGGTAAATCTGTAACGCTAAAAACGGTTGGCCTGCTGCAGTATATGTTGCAGTGCGGTTTGTTAATTCCGGTTGCCGATGGCGCGCAGGCCGGCATTTTTCATGATATTCTGCTCGATATCGGCGATGAGCAATCGATAGAAAACGACCTGAGTACCTACAGCTCGCATTTGCGCAACATGAACCACTTCGTGCGCTTCGCCGATAAAAAAAGCCTGATTCTGATAGATGAATTTGGTACCGGAACCGAACCTTTACTGGGCGGCGCCATAGCCGAAGCTGTGCTGGAGCGCATGCATAAAAACCAGGCCTGGGGTGTAATTACCACGCACTATACCAACCTGAAAAACTATGCCGAGCGCACCAAAGGCGTGGTAAACGCCGCCATGCGCTACGACCACGAAAACCTGCAGCCGCTTTATAAACTCGAAACCGGTAAACCGGGCAGCTCGTTCGCGATAGAAATAGCCCGAAAAATTGGTTTGCCACAGGATATTTTGCAGCGCGCCGTTAAACTTGTTGGCCACGATAAAATAAAGTACGACCGGTTACTGGAAGAATTGCAGGTAGAAAAAGTAAAACTGGAAGATAAACTTAGGGCTGCGGCCTTAGAAGAAAAACGGCTGAAAGAATCGGCGAATGATTACGCGGAACTGAAAAAATTCCTGGAAGACAGCAAGCAGCAAACCCTGCGCGAAGCCAAGCAGGAAGCAAAATTAATCTTAAAGCAGGCTAATCAGCAAATAGAGCAAACTATACGCACTATTCAACAAGAAAAAGCCGATAAAGACAAAACCAAACAAGCCCGCGAGAACCTTAAAACGTTTGAAGAAACCATTGCTCCGGAACCTTTGCCCGTGCGCGAACCGGTAGAAAAAGGCAGCATAAAAACCGGCGATCTGGTAAGCTTGCCCGGGCAGCACTCGGCCGGCGAGGTGTTATCGGTGAAAGGAAATAAAGCCGAAGTATTGTTTGGCGGCATTAAAAGCTATGTAAAGCTGGAGCAACTGGAAAAAGTATCGAAAGGTAAGCTGAAGCAGAAGCAAAAAGAAGCCGGTTCCGGCTTTGTTTCAGGCTTGTCGTCGGCCTCGGCTATTTCGCAGCGCATGATGGATTTCAGCACACAGTTAGATGTGCGGGGCATGCGCGCCGAAGAAGCTCTAACCAAAGTAATGTCGTTTATAGATGATGCCGTAATGATGGGAATGGGCGAGGTGAAAATTGTACACGGCAAAGGAACCGGCATTTTGCGGCACCAGCTCCGCGATTACCTGCGCACCGTAACCGAAGTAGCCAGTGTAGCCAGCGAGCACGCCGACAGGGGTGGAGACGGCGCAACCGTAGTGGTGCTGAAGTAGGTTTTTATGCTGTAACGGCCAAAAAAATGGCCATCGCAGCATAACTCAGCTAACTATTAATAGCGATAAAACTAATCCGGATTATGGATGTGGCGCGAGGCCCTTAGCACCGGACTCCAGCCTTGTAATACTTGCCCGGCAAGCCGATATGTCCGGAAATTTTTTTGCCGGCTACATAAAAAAAGAGGCTGCTCCGGTTGGGGCAGCCTCTTTTTTTTATCAATCTGTTTACTAATTACTGCACTACAATTCGGCTTACAGCATTTACGCCATCGCCGGTAAGCTGCACGCCATACATGCCGCCTGGCAGGTTAGCCGTACGAACAGAAACCGGCGCTGCCCATTGCGCTGCAGAAATTACCTGCTCGCTAACTACGCGGCCTGTCATGTCTATTACCCGCACCACAACCGGCTTGGTAACCGGAGCGCTAAGCGACACGAAGAATTCGCCCTGAGTTGGGTTTGGGTACACCAGCATGGTATTTTTTACGATTTCTTCTTCTACGCCTACCAGCGCGTAATTACAGATCATGATGTTTGCATTCTGATCAATCATGCGCTGCGCCCATTCCTGGTAAAATTGGTTCACGATTTCGTAATCGTGTATGATGAGTGTGTTTTCATCGTTATTAGTATTAGCGGCGTTGCTCCAGTTATGCGATCCTACAAAAATCTGCGGATCTGACTGCGGAGCGCTGGCATCTGCCATAATGTATTTGTGGTGCATAATGTGCGTGCCGTTGTATTTCTGCAAACGGTTTCCCATCACACTTTTAATAATATTCCAGGGCGTAGAAGCACCCACGGTATCGTTCATAATGCCGCCCGCGCAAAAAGCCACATTCTCGTTTATTGTAAGTTTTTCTTTAATCGCATTGGCTATTTCTACGCGGGTGTTTAGCATGGTAGCAAACGCCAGATCGTAATTGGCAGAATTTATCGTCTGGATAAGTTTATTCTGCACATTATCAGAAGGGCTAAAGTAAACCTCAATCAGTTTGCCGTTTACCATTACCTGGTGCGGCGTGTTGTCTGATTTCGCGTTTCCGAATTTAGGAGTACCCGGAGTAGTGGTTTCAGATCCCCATATTTCGTTAAACTCCATGGTATACACTTTGGCAAGGCTCTGGTCCTGAATCAGGATAATACTGTTTGGGTCGTCGTTTATCTGGCCCCAGGTAAAGTTGGTAGATCCCATCAGCACATACGGGTCGTTGGCATCAGCAGAAACCGCATCTATAATCAGGATTTTGTTGTGCATTATAGCCTGGTCGTCGCGCAGGATTCTTGGTACCGACGCATCTAAAACGGTAAGCGCGTTGCTGGTGGTAGAGGCATCGCCGATTACGCGCACATCTACTCCGCGGGCTTTTGCATTGTTAATAGCCGTAGCGATAGACGAAATTCCGAAGCTGTAAATGGCTACATCCAGGCTGTATTTCGCACGGTTTATGTACGCTATCAGGCTGTCGTCCATGGTTTGGTTAAGGTAAACAGCGTTGTTGTTAGGCAGCGCGAACTGAGTAGCCACGGGGCGGTTAAAATACACTTTAATATCGCCGGTAGAGGTAGAGGCCGTTATTACAGGCACAATGTCGGAGGTTATGCTTCCGGCGGCGTTGGTGGTGGTTATTTGGGTGTAATAAACCGTAGCGGGCTGCAAACCGGTAATAGAAACCGAGTGATTTGCGGTGCTGTTGCTGCTGGTTGCAGACTGGCCCATGGCTGGGGTTGTGCCATAGTTTATAGTTACCGTTGCTGGGTTAGATGTTTCGAAAACAATATCGAGGCTGGTGGTGGTGATGTTCGCGGCGCTTATGGCAGAGATAATGTTTGGAGTAGCGCCCAGATCGAAATCGGAATACAAACGCGGCTGAAGCTGATAATTTGCCATGTACTGGCCCATTAAACCGGTAATATCGAAGGTGCCAACCGGGCGGGGTTTTCCTACCACGCCATCGGGCCCGGAAGAAGAAGCGGCAATGCGCAAATCGCGGCCCTGAATATTGTTTATTCTATAGGTAGTGTTTCCTGCAAAAGTGGCGAAAGCGCCTCCCGAAGTGGTAGTAATGCTGGTAACATCTGTAATAGTTACTAACTGCCCCTCGTACTGCTCCGCGAAAACGGTGCTCATGTTGGCAGCAGAAACCACCACCGGCGCAGGAAGCGGTTTACCTGTTGCAATTACCTCCAGGCTGGTAACAGGGTCCAGCTCCAGCAGGTTGTTGTAGTTTTTTAAAACGCCTGTTACTACAACACTATCGCCTGCATTTAAGGCGGTAATTGCGCCGTTATTAGGCGGAATATTGGTAGAGCTTGAATAGGCGGGAAGTCCGCCGGTGGCATCCTGAATATAGCGGATAGCACCCAGCTCGCTGCCGTTGGTTACAATGCCGGTTATGGTTACAGAAGTGCCAATTGGCAGGCTGCGGGCAGCCGAAATAGGTGTTTGCGCCTGCACCTGTAAGGCTAAGGCAACTGCCGGGAACAGCAGTGAACAGATCTTTTTCATGAAAAAACGTTTTACCGGATTTTTTGCCGGTTTGCGGCCGCAAAGTTCGTGATTTTCTTTGACTTAGCTGTTTACTAAACTATTATATTTTAAGACCTAATGCCGGGGTTTAGCTTGCAACGGCCGGTTTTTTGCCTGTTGCAGCCTTAGTATTTCGCCCTGTTTTAGCAGGATTAACCGCAAAGAGCGCGAAGGATTTCGCAACAGAACGCAAAGATGTTAGCGGTAGAGGAGAGGCTGCGAAGGCCAAAAATTATGGTATAAGAACTAAAAGAAATTCAGGAATTAAAATTTTTCTTCTGAAAAAACTTTGCGTTCTTCGGGGTAATCCTGGCGCCCTTTGCGGTTAAACTATCCGGGCGAAAAATTCAGGCTGCAACGGCCAAAAAAATGCCTGTTTCAGCCCAAAATCAACAATTATAACCCGGCATCAATAAATATTTACCTCCGGCTCCAGCTTAATACCGAATTTGCTTTCTACCGAATCAATAATGTCGTAAGCAAGCTGTTTTATCTGGCTGCCGTGGGCCCCGCCGTAATTTACCAGCACCAGCGCCTGGTGTTCGTGTACGCCGTAATGGCCCAGTTTTTTGCCCTTCCAGCCACATTTTTCTATCATCCAGCCGGCGGGTACTTTTACAAAACCGGGCGCGGCCGGATAATGCGGAATTTCCGGGAAACGCTGCTGCAATTCTGTAAACTGCTCTTCCGGAATTTCAGGATTCTTAAAAAACGAGCCCGCGTTGCCGATTTTAGCCGGGTCGGGCAGTTTGCTTTGGCGTATGCGGCAAACCGCCTCGCTTACCGATTGCAGAGTAAGCTCCTGCACATTCATTTCTTTTAAAGTAGATTGAATAGCGCCGTACGAGGTGTTAAACGCTGCCTGCTTTTTTAGCTTCAGGTATACGTGGGTGATAATGTAGTGCCCTTTTGCTTCGTTTTTGAAAATACTTTGCCGGTACCCGAAACCGCAGCGCTCGTGGTTAAACGTTTCGGTTTCTCCGGTAGCGATTTTTACGGCCTCCAGCTTCTCGAATACTTCTTTTAACTCTACGCCATACGCGCCTATATTTTGCATGGGCGCCGCGCCCACCGTGCCCGGTATCAGCGACAGGTTCTCTACGCCGGCCAGGTTGTTGGCGATGCAAAACTGCACCAAATCGTGCCATACAACGCCCGCGCCGCTTTTTAGCAAGATAAATTCTGCGTTTTCTTCTACAATTTCTATTCCGGCTATGCGGTTGCGCAATACTATGCCATCAAAATTTTGGGTGAGCAACATGTTGCTTCCGCCGCCTAAAATCAACTTTTCTTCGGCCTGCGCAATAGGGTGTTTCAGTAGTTCTTTCAGCTCTTCGGCAGAGGTAAATTCGGCGAAATATTTTGCTTCTACATCAAGCCCGAATGTGTTGTATGGCTTCAGAGATATGTTTTGTTGAATGGTCATGCGGCACGAAAATCAGGATACAAAATTGCGTTTTTTAAACGGGCAATCAAAAAACAGGTGTGGGAGGTTGTGGGTTTTTCGATTTGTTCTTTTGAAAAAGGTGGTCTTGTTTTCTATTCTGTAGTTTTCATTACTTATGCCATTACACAAACACAATTCTGCTAAAAACGCCGCTCTGGAGAGCAACGCTACATTTGTAGCTCCGCTCTCCAGAGCGGAGAATTTTAGGCTGTAATGGCCAAAAAAACGGCCGTCGCAGCTTAATTACGACGGTTTAATCTATGGCTCAATCAATCAAAAATCCGGATACGGTTGCTGAAATAAAGCAGAATGGCGAGGCTTACTCCGGCGCTTGCTCCCCAAATGCCGGCGCGTTGCCAGTTCTGGAAAATTACATCGCCTATCAGAAATAAAACAGAATAGGTCATGGTTACACTGCTGATCCAGCAAACCAGCAGCGACCCAATGTTGCCTTGTGGGGCCGGCAAACCCAGCGCGTTCCGGACGGGCCGCCACCGCCCTTGCGGCTCTATAAGTTTATAAAAGCTCTCTAGTTTTGCCTGCGCGGTGGGCCGCGTAAGGTAGGTAACCAGAATCCAGGAAATGGTGGTAAAGGCTACTGTAATGAAAAAACTATTGGGGAAAGCCAGCATTGGGTTTTCTGCGAAGAATTGCGCCAAAACGGTTTCCGGAATGCCATCCGGATAGGTATTGCGCAGCGGCGCCTGCAACACGTACGCGTAAATTTTAATAGCTGCGAAGGCCAAAAATGGGGCCACGGTAGCCGTAATTTCGCTCCAGGCATTTATGCGCCACCAATACCAGCGCAAAATAAGCACCAAACCCAGGCCGGCGCCGCACTCTATAATAAACGACCAAACCGCCGAGATGGAGGTAATTTGTGTTGTTACAGCCAGCGCGATCAGCATTAAAAATATGGTGGCAAGACGCGATGCGAGTACCAGTTTTTTGTTGCTTGCATCGGGGTTGATAAACCGCTGGTATACATCGTTAATGAGGTAGCTGCTGCCCCAGTTTAGTTGGGTAGAGATGGTGCTCATGTAAGCCGCTAAAAATGCAACGAGCAAAAGTCCGCGCAAACCGTTTGGCAGAAAGTCTTTCATCGCCATTACAAAGCCCAGCTTTTTGTCGGCCATGCTTAGCTCCGGGTACAAAACAAGCGCGCACAAGCCTACCAAAATCCAGGGCCATGGCCGTATGCAATAATGCGCGATCTGGAAAAACAAAGTAGCGAACAACGCGTGTTTTTCGTTTTTGGCGCTCATCATGCGTTGGGCCACATAGCCGCCGCCACCGGGCTCGGCGCCGGGGTACCAGCTTGCCCACCACTGCACCGATGTATAGGCCAGAAAAGCGCCCAGCGATAAGGTTAACGTGCCGGCCACGCCTCCGGCAGATGTAGCGCCAATTTGCGGGAAAAAATCTAAAGACCAGGCCGGTAACTGCGCTTTTAAGCCGCTTATTCCGCCAATTTTTTCGGAACTAACCACCAGCACCGCCAGAATAACGCAACCGGTTATCGCGATCACGAACTGCACCACATCTGTAATAGCCACGCCCAAAAGCCCCGACATAGACGAGTACAGCATCACGACCAGCATGGCAATGCCTACATACAATAATTGCTCGCCGCGGCCAATTTCAAAAAATACCTCCAGAATAGACATTAGAGCCACGTTTACCCAGCCAATAATAAGGCAGTTCATAAACAAACCCAGGTAAAGCGCCCTGAACATGCGGAGAAATGCGGCAGCCCGGCCAGAATAGCGAAGCTCTATTAATTCTACATCGGTAAGAATGCCGGCGCGGCGCCAGAGTTTAGCGAAAAAGAAGGTGGTGAGCATGCCGCCCAGCAAAAAATTCCACCAGAGCCAGTTGCCCGCAATGCCGCTTTGGCCAACCAGCTCGGTAACGGCCAGGGGCGTATCGGCGGCGAAAGTGGTGGCCACCATAGAGGTGCCGGCAATGTACCAGGGCAGGTTGCGGCCACCCAGAAAAAAGGCCGATAAGCCGGTGCTGGCCTGGTTTTTATACCGGAGTCCGATCCAGAGCGAAAACGCCATAAACGACCCGATCACGAGCCAGTCGGAGTAGTGTAAATTCATGTTGCTGGTGGGTGCGCCCTAAAAAATAAGGAACCTGTTATGCTAAAATTTGTGTTTGAAGCCGAAAGATGCTAAAATGCCGGATAATAATCACTGTCCGGATACGTTAATAGTTATTAGCAGGCGTGTGTTCCTGCCTATCGTATGAAAACTTACCACTTCGAAACGAATCTTAAATGCAGCGCCTGCGAAGATAAGGTGCGGAAAAACCTGGAGAAAGAGCCTCTGGTAAAAGAAGTTGCTGTGGATCTTGCCGACCCGCGCAAAACAATAACTATAAAAGCAGAAGAGCCGCTGGCCGAAGAAGAATTATCTGTTTTAATAAAAGAAGCCGGTTTTCAGGCAACGCCTATAAAAGGGTTTTTCAAGAAGTTTCTCGGATTTTTCTGATGTGAAAATTTCAGCAATAAAAAGCCCCTGCAGTAGTAGCTGCAGGGGCTTTTTTAGTTGATATTGTTGATTTC
>JAFADQ010000283.1 GCA_023424725.1 Bacteroidota bacterium | reverse complement strand
TTCCGGCCCCGTCGGGCTCTATCGGGTATTTAAAATCGATGATCACGAAGCCTGCAGAATTTCAGGAATTGCTGAGCGCGCAACGCGAGGCCGTAAACCTGATGATCGGCTTCCGGAACGATACGTTTTTGCTGCAAACGCCTTATTGCATTATTAAAGAGTTCGATCCGCCGGCGTTGCCCGTTAAATATTCGCTTACGCCCGACCTTGATTTCCGCCTTGGCGACGATGGTTTTGAGCAGATAAATATTTTGTATCATATAACGGCCTGGCAAAAATATATTCAAACCCTAGGGCTTTATAACTTAAGCAATACCCAAATTGAGGTAGACGCTAACGGCTGGAACGGCCGCGACCAATCAAGCTATTCATCCTTCACCAACACGCTTTCGTTTGGTACGGGCGGCGTAAAAGACGGGCAAGACCCGCAGGTGATCATTCATGAATACAGCCACGCCATTGCCCGCAGCGCCACAGCCGGCGCAGCGGTAGGTTACGAACGCAGGGTACTGGAAGAAGCCAACGCCGATTACTTTGCCGTATCGTATAAAAAAACTACCGACAGCACCGATTGGCAGAAAATTTTTGTGTGGGACGGCCACAACGAGTTCTGGCCAGGGCGCATGGCCACCACCGACAAAATTTACCCAACCGGCATGGTGGGCGATATGTATAAAGATGCCGCTATCTGGACGGCCGCCCTTATGGAAATTCATAATAAAATAGGCAGCGAAGCCACCGATAAACTACTGCTGCACTCTTTATACAGCTACTCTTCTTACACCGATTTGCCTGCCGCGGCTGCATTGTTTTTGCAGGCAGACGAGCTGCTTTATAAAGGCGAACATAGCAAAACAATTACTCAGGTTTTGCAAAAGCGTGGCCTGTTGGCTCCGGTGCACATGGTTGCGACAAAATAATTTATCCGGCTATAAAAATGTTTAAAAGCGATAACGCCTGGTTTAGGCGTTATCGCTTTTTCTTTTGTGCTGGCAGAGCAAGCGCCCGCCAATTAAATTAGTTAATAATTTACCTGTAACGGCCATTATTTTGCCTGTTGCAGGCTAAGGGCATTGTAAAATATAAATTCGGCTGTAGTTTTGGCAATGATGTTGGCCTCTGGCGGCCGCTTTTTTACCCCTTGCAGCATGTCTAAAACTACTCCGCTCGACAAAAGCCGGCTTAAAGAAAAAGTGGGTGGCCGCCCCGGAAATTTATCCCTCCCCGACCGGTCTTTCGCGCCAAAATTTTACCTGATCTCTTATAACGAGCAGCAGTTTACAGAGCAGGAATTCAATACATACCAGGAGCTGATGCACTTTTTTCTGGCCAATCCAAAACAGCGGCACTGGATAGATATACGGGGCTACAACAACCGGGAAATGCTGGAAAATCTGATCATCGATTTCGGTATTCACCCGCTGCAGATGGAGGATGTAATAAACGATTACCAACGGCCCAAAATGGAAGAAAACGAGCACGGATTTTTCTTTGTGAGCCGCATGATAACCCTATCGGAAAACTACAAATTAAAAGACGACCAGCTCTCTGTTTTTACCGGCCCCAACTATGTAATTACGCTGCAAACCGACTACGAAGATATTTTGGAGCCGCTGCGCGAGCGCATGCGCCAGGGCAAAGGCATTATACGCAAACGGCCGCCTTTTTACATGGCCTATGCCATTATGGATGTGGTGGTAGACCATTATTTTTTGGTGATGTCGGAGCTGAACGAATACTTCGAGCACCTGGAGGCGGAGCTGATGCAGAAGCCCGAAAAAGCGCTTTTTAACCAGATTCTGGAGGTGCGAAGAGAGCTGGTAAAGATCAGGCGCATTATCTGGCCCGAGCGCGAGAAAATAAACGAAATTCTGCGCCTGGACCCGCACCAGTTACCCAAAGAAATACGCCCCTACTTCCGCGATATTTATGACCACTGTATTTACCTGATAGACCTGCTCGAGAACTATAAAGACATTACCTCCAGCCTGATGGAGCTGTACATGAGCAC
This sequence comes from Bacteroidota bacterium, assembly GCA_023424725.1. GTDB lineage: Bacteria > Bacteroidota > Bacteroidia > Cytophagales > Hymenobacteraceae > JAFADQ01. The sequence continues at coordinate 4,284 of JAFADQ010000283.1, read as the reverse complement.
CGTAAACACCCGCATGAACGAAATCATGAAAGTGCTCACTATTATCTCCAGCATCTTTATTCCGCTCAGCTTTGTGGCCGGCTTGTACGGAATGAACTTCTCGTACGAAAAGCCCGACAACCCCGAAATGCCGCTCAACATGCCGGAACTTTACTTACCGTATGGATACCCCGCCGTGATGGTGCTAATGGGTTTGATCTTTTGCGTGCAGATGTGGTTTTTCTACAAAAAAGGCTGGCTGCGGAGTTTTTAGTTTTGATTAGCAGGAATAAATTATCTGGAACGAAGTTCGTCGTAGCAAATCAGAATTATTTTGGCTGTATCAGAGTTTAGGGACCGCGAAATAACATATCAGAGCCGATTTGCGGTTCGGTAAGCGGATCGCCAAGCTCCAGCTTGGTTTTTCTTTTGAAGCAAGTCAAATACCGGTAAGTTTTGTCGCGATTTATAGGGATTTTCAGAATTATTGCTTCACAAACCGCACCACGCCTGTTTTCTCTCCCCAACTAATCCGGCAATGGTACAAACCTTGCGCTAAGCCAGGCTGCGAGAGCCGTTTTTCGGTGCGCCACGGGCCAATTGCCTCTGTGTGCACCACCTGCCCCAGCACATCGTACACCTGCAGCTGCCCTTGCTGCGGTTGCGGCTCAAAAGCAATCGTAAAATCGCCGCTGTTTGGGTTCGGATATAGTTGTAACGGCACTGTTTTTGGCTCTTCCTGCATACCTACCAATACACTTATTTGCTCTGTTACTGTATCCGCTTCTGCTCCCGCAAAGGCAATGTGCACAACATTATAAGTACCGCTTTGTTGGTAAATGTGCTGCGGATTTGCAACTGTAGATGTATCTCCGTCGCCGAAGTACCAGAGCAAACTGCAATACTCCGTGCTCTGGCTTGTAAAGCTGTAAGCGCCGTTTTGTGTGCCGGGAAAGATGAAAATTGCCGCAACAGGTTGCAAAGTGTCGGCTGGTGCCATGTTGCAATCGTAAAAAACTGTTACATCTTGGGTAACTGTATCGGCATTCGCGCCTTTTATTGCAATGTGGCTGATGGTATAAGTGCCGCTTTGCTGGTACTGGTACTGCGGGTTTGTATCTGTTGAGGTATTACCATCGCCGAAGTGCCAAAGTAGAGAACAGTACTCAGTGCTTTGGCTTTGAAGGCTGTAGGTGCCGTTTTGTGTGCCGGGAGAAACTAACATGGCCGCTGTTGGCAGCAAAGTATCGCCGGGAACAGCGCCGCAGGGATGAATGGTAATTTGTTGTGTAACCGTATCGGAATAAGCGCCCGCGAAGGCTACTAAAGTAACAGTATAATTTCCGGGTTGCTGGTAGGTATGCTGTGGGTTTACAGCAAGTGTAGAATCGCCATCGCCGAAGTACCAGATTTGCCAGCAATGGCCGGTGCTTTGGTTTGTGAAGCTGTAGGCATTGCTGTTTACGCCAGCACCGTTGCTCATGCTCAAGGCGGCATGAGGATTTAGCGTATCGCCGATGGTGTTGCCACAGGCATCGGTTTTTAAAATCCACATGTCTGTTTTTTGTGGAGGCGGATATATATCCATGATCATTCCTGCTATGGCAAAACCGCCGTCGGTGCAAAGAGTAATGCCATATAAGTATGAGTGTTCATATGTTTGGTGATAACGATAGGTATGCTCCCATACCAATCCTCCCTGAGGGGTGAGTTTAGTTAAACTGCCGTCCCTTTCATTAGCAGCGAGGCTGGCACCACCAGTAATAACATAACTGCCATCAGGTAACTGCAACGGCCTCCTTAAAATATCAGAATCTACTGTATTACTTTGGTAATTCCATTCTTCTATACCGTTAGAATCAGTCTTAACCGCATAACCATAAGTATCATCAAAATCACCGCATATTAAGTATCCTCCATCCAACGTAGCAACTACTCCTAACCCATAATCATCTCCTGCACCACCATAATGCTGATACCATTGCTGATTTCCTAAACTATCTGTTTTAATTGGAAGCATCTGCCGCGATAAACCACTAACAATGGCTGACCCTCCTAAAATAAAGCCTCCATCGTGCGTAAGATCCAGCGCATAAATATTAATGTAACTCAACAGCGAATACTGTTCATCCCATTGCATAAAACCCAAGCTATCGGTTTTGATAAGCCAGGCGTTAGAACCGTTAAGGCCGCCTAGGGCAAAGCCCCCATCTGCTGTTTGTTTTACCTGCTCAGCAATTTGATTGACGGAAGCATTGCCATAGCGCCTTAGCCAAATCAATTGCCCCTGCGCTGTTATTTTTATCAGAAAAGGATGTACATGAGTAGCGGCCGCATTCGGTGCAAAACCGCAAGCCATCAGACTGCCATCGGCCAGTTCTATAATATTTCGAGGAAAGTCACCGCCTGTACCGGGTTGTACATCAAGAGTAAATTTCCATTCTACTACCCCTGCAGGATTAAGCTTCAGAAACAGTAAAGAATCCTGAGAAGAGAAATTACTTGTACCACCATAACTAACATATCCACCATCCTGTGTCTGTACAATTCCTCTGCCTCCTTCATGGTAATAATAATTATCATAGGCAATATTAAAAACATTCTGCCCTGAAACACAATAAGAGATGGCCAAAAAGGCAATAAGTGGTAAAATTAATAGTCTATTCATTTTAAGATTTTAAAACACGGAAGCAAATTTGTAATTGCAAAAGTCTTCCTTTACCTTTTTAAAGACATATTGAAGCAGTAGAGGAACTAACAAGTAGTATTCCGATATAAATAAAACGAAATAAAGTGATCAAATACTGCCTGTATATAAATTATAATTCAATTCAACAGCAAACAAAAAACCCTGCAACACCCAAAAAAATGGTCGTTGCAGGGTAAATTTATCAACCTAAAAAACTATTAATCGCTGGCGTTGGCGCTTAGCAGTTGCAGTTTATTGCCGTTCACGATAAAGAACTGGTAAGTGCGGGCTGCTTCGTTGGCTTTTACATCTAAAGGGTGCACGTTTTGCACGGGGCGCTTGCCCAGCAACTGGCCCGAGGCTTCGTAGAGGTAGGTTTTTTGCGGGCCGCGTTCTACAATAACATACAACTTACGGTCGGCGCCGAAATGGAAATATTGTATGTCTTTTGGCGCGGAGGTTACATAGCTTTTCTCCAGCACCACGCGCAGGTCGGGGTCGTAAAGGGTTAGTTTGCCTAAATCCTGGCGGGCCAGCAGGTAAGAGTTGCCCAGGTGCTCGGGCACCAGCTCGAACCTGGACGAGCGCGAGGCTTTTACCATTTGCTCGCGCCGCACAATATCGCCCAGCAGGTTAAACGTTATTACTTCGCCCGATACGGTTACCACCGTAAAGGTGGTTTTGGCCAGCGACGGGCCAATGCGCATGTACGTGCCGCCCCGCGTAGCCGCTTTTAAACTAAACGGAAAGCCCGGAAAGGTTTCGCCGTAGCGGTTAAAAGCCAGCACGTTTCCGTTATCGAGTATGGTGAGGATAACCGGTTGGCCTCCCACGCGCAGATAAATGGGCGCCGCAGCCAGCGGCTGGCCCAAACGGCGGGGCTGCCAGCCTTCCAGCAAATTCCCCGACTGATCGAACCAGTATACATCTCCTCTAAAATCGGCGGCTATGTAAGAATAATCGCCTTTGCCGCCGTGGTCGGCCACGGTAAGGTGCTTAAGCTGCACCGAGTCGCTAAGGTTAAAAGGGTAATTTATGCCATATTTTCCTTCCCTGTCTATGCTGAAGATCTGGTTAGAAGTAGCGAAAATATAATTGGCCATGCCCGATTTGCCGGTTACCATTTTAACGGGGCCGATAAGTTGCGCTCCAATAGAGTCGTGCCAGATCTTCTTTCCCTCGGCCGTAACCAGATGCAAGGCAAAGGCCGAATCCTGAAGCAACACTTCGGGGCTTTTGTTGGCCGGGTTTTGCGCCGGATAAGGCTGCGAAAACAGTTTAGTGGCAAAAGTTGTAGACGTTATTTCTTCGAAAGCCAGATTTTGCGCGGCAGCGCCTCTCGGAAACTGGTGACGCAGAATAATGCTGGTGTAATACTGGTTTTCCTGGCGGCTAAACTGCATGCTTAGCTGCGAGAAACGCTTTACGAGGCTTGCGTTTTTCACCACATCCTGCTTGCGCTCAGGGTCTAAGTAGCGCAGCAGCATGTTCCAGGAGTTTACGGTATTTACAAAAATGCTCAGGTTGGCGTCTTGCTGGGCTTGTTCTAAAAATGCCTTTTGCGCTACCGATTTTCCCCAAACAGATTCGTTGCTGATATCGATAAGCAAAGCGCG
>JAFADQ010000154.1 GCA_023424725.1 Bacteroidota bacterium | reverse complement strand
GCCCAGGGCTGTAACGGCCAAAACACGGCCTCCCGCAGATAAAATTGCGCCATCGTCGCTGGTTTTTGTGCCGGAGTGGTACACGTGTACGCCGTCTATTGCATTTGCTTTTTCTATGCCGGTAATTTCTTTTCCTTTTTCAAAATCGCCGGGATAGCCACCCGAAACAAGCACCACGGTTGCGGCCGCGCGTTCATCAAATTCCATTTGGTAGTCGCTAAGCCTATGGTCGTGCAGGCACAGCAGCAGCTCGAAAAAATCGGATTTTATGCGGGGCAAAACTGCTTCGGTTTCGGGGTCGCCCATGCGCACGTTATATTCTATCACAAAGGGGTTATCGCCTACTTTTATCAGCCCGAAAAATATAAAGCCGGTGTAAGCAATGTTATCTTTCTGAAGTCCGGAAATGGTAGGCTCAATTACCTGTTGTTTCACGCGCTGCATAAACGCTTCGTCGGCAAAAGGCACAGGCGAAATGGCGCCCATGCCACCGGTGTTCAGGCCGGTATCTTCTTCGCCAATGCGCTTGTAGTCTTTGGCTTCGGGCAATAGCACATACTCTTTGCCATCGGTAAGCACAAAAACCGATAGCTCAATTCCATCCAGAAACTCTTCTATCACCACTTTCTGTCCTGCCGCACCAAATTTTGCGCCTTGCAGCATATCGCGCAGCTCTTTTTGGGCCTCTGCGCGGGTAGGCACAATTAGTACGCCTTTCCCGGCGGCCAGTCCGTCGGCTTTTAGCACTATAGGCTCAGGATGGTTTTCGAGATATGTAATTCCTTCTTCTAAAGTTTCTGTGGTAAAAGCCTTGTAGCGCGCTGTTGGAATGTTGTGGCGCTGCATAAACTCCTTCGCGAAATGCTTGCTGCTCTCCAGCTGCGCGGCGTGCTGGTTAGGGCCTACAACGAAAATATTTTGCAGGTAATCGAACTTCTGAAAATAATCGGCAATGCCGGCGGCCAATGGCGCTTCCGGACCTACGATGATCATCATAATACCAAACTCAGAGGCAAACTTGGCAATCGATTCGAAGTCGGTGAGGTCCAGTTCTATGTTTACAAATTTAGCGTTGGTGCCCGCATTACCGGGCGCTACGAAAATTTTATCGCAGTTTTCGCTGCGGCAAAGCGCCTCTGCAAATGCGTGTTCGCGGCCTCCGGAGCCAAGTATGAGAATGTTCATTTTTTGGTAGTGGGTAGTGAGTATCGGGTAGTAGGACAGAAGATTTTCAGATCAGTTTTTGGCGTCTTATTATTTGCCAATCGGTGCTGTTATTTTGCTTCGGGTTGCAGTAGCACGCTCCAGGCTTCTTGTATTTTGCCCTGAGCCAGAAGTTGTTGCGCTAATTTGTGCAGTTCTTCTTTTTTGTTTGCTCCGGTGTGTTTGTTTAACGAGTAAGATAAAAGCGGATCTTCACGGAAAGCTTTTACCTCTTCTTCTGTTGGTGTGTTTTCTACGTTGCCCAAACGGCCCAGATTGTTGCCCGTAAGTATAGTGCTCTCGCGAAAATGCCCTGGTAAATTATCGTAGCCAATGCCTAAAGTGCGCACTGGTTTTGGCACTTCAAATAAACTTTCGGGAATAATGCGCGCGTACCAATCGCCGCCTAAACGGCTTATGTAATCCATCTTAAACGGATTTATTTTGCCGTTGGCCTCCAGCACCTGCTCGTTTACATGCGCCAGCAGCACTTTGCAAATTATCAGGTTGCCCGCGCCGCCTTCCTGGCCCAAATGCACTATTTCCTGCACTTCGCACTCAAAAGAAACAAAGCACTCGGCCACTCTGGGCGGCTTTACTTTTTCGGAAGCAACCGGAGTTAAGCCCGATTTTACAAACTCATCTACCCCCTCCGGATACTCTACACTGGCCAACGACATTTGCTCTACAATGCCATAATTGCCTATGTTTATTACCACTTGTTTTGTGGCCAGGCAATTCTCTAAAGTATGTTTGGTGGTATTGTCGCGCACGCGGCGTGCCGGCGAAAAAACCAGCACAGGCGGCTTTGCGCTAAAGCAGTTAAAAAAACTGAAAGGGCTTAGATTTACACGTCCCTGCGCATCTACAGTGCTGGCAAACGCGATAGGCCGGGGAGCCACCGCGCCTAAAAGCAAGGCATGAAAATCGGCGGTGCTTACCGAGGCCGGATCTACTGTCTTAAACATGACGTAATTTTAAACGGCGGGCAAAATCTTTGTGCGAACTTCGCCAAAACCAATACGGATATCGCCTTTTGTAGCACAGGCTTTCATAATTACGGTGTCGCCGTCGTTTATAAACGTGCGGGTGCTGCCGTCTGGTAGCGTTATGGGCCGCGTTCCTTTCCAGCAAAGCTCCAGCATAGAGCCGTACGAGCCCGGCGAAGGGCCGCTAATGGTGCCGGAAGCATACATATCGCCAACCTGAATATTACAGCCGTTTACGGTATGGTGCGCCAGTTGCTGGTTCATGTTCCAGTACATGTACTTGTAATTAGAGCGGCAAATAGTAGCCGGCTCCGACTCGTCGTACTGTAGCTGCACTTCTAATTGAATATCGAGGTTATTATTGCCCTTAAACTGCAAATACGGTAACACTGGCGGGTCTTGTTCCGGGCCTTCTACCCTAAACGGCTCCAGGGCATCTAAAGTAACAACCCAGGGCGAAATAGAAGAGCCGAAGTTTTTAGCAAGAAACGGGCCGAGCGGAACATATTCCCAGCGCTGCATATCGCGCGCGCTCCAGTCGTTAAACAACACCATCCCGAAAATGTAATCGCTGGCTTCGGCGGTGCTAATGCTTGTTCCCAGGGCGTTTTCTTTTCCGGTGATGAATGCCATCTCCAATTCAAAATCGAGCTCTTTAGAAGGGCCAAAAATGGGCGCTGCAGCATCTTTAGGCATTGTTTGGCCTTTGGGGCGGTGGATGTTAGTGCCGGAAATTACAATAGACGAAGCGCGGCCGTGGTAGCCAACCGGAAGGTGTTTCCAGTTAGGCAGCAGCGCGTTGTTCGGGTCGCGGAACATGGTGCCTACGTTAGTGGCGTGCTCTATGCTGGAGTAAAAATCGGTGTAATTCGGCACAAAAACCGGCATCATCATTTGCACGTCGCGCTGGCGGATAAGCACCTGGTTCATCAGGTCGCTGTTGTCGCGAATCTCGGGGTTGTCGTGGCGGAGAAGTTGCGAAATCCGCTCGCGGACAGAGCGCCAAACCGGTTTGCCAAGCGCAATAAAATCGTTCAGGAATGGGCGGTTAAAAACACCCGGATCGTTAAAGTTTAGCGAGTCGAAAAATCCGTGCTGGCTGCAGGCATACAGATCGAGTACATAATCGCCAATGGCAACTCCTGCGCGCGGCTCCAGCACATCTGTGCGGAAAATTCCGAAAGGCAAATTCTGGATCGGGAAATCGCAATCGGGCGCGATGGTAATCCAGGAATGAAGCGATGGGTCGTTGGCTTTGATCATGGGTCGGCTATGGTTTTATCGTTGCAGATGGCAAAGTTAGCAGAAACAAAAGATTTGCCGTGAGTATAGGTAAGAAATGTAAAATGTTAAAATCAATAATTTACTTTTATAGAAAACAGTTGGTAGAAATTTCTGTAGCCGGCAATTGTTTCGGAAGAAATTTTGTTGGCCGGAATTGCCCTTATCAGAAACAGCACGAAGGTTTAAACAATTTTTTACCCTGTAACGCATAAAAAAATGCCCTTTGCAGGACTACCCTGGCCTCTCTGTTAAAGCTACGGTTATGACATAAGTATTTTAACCGCAAAGTGCGCGAAGGTAAGCGCAAAGAGCGCGGAGAAAAAAGAGTATAGAGGTAAATGAAGGAAGAAATCCTATTCATTTTTAAAACTTAGCGTGCTTTGCGGTAAAGTTTTTTTGGTGTAAAGAAGTGCGATATTAGTGGCTCTGCAGAAATGAATTATCGTTCGCGCAGCATTGGCAAGATGTTGTTTAACTCTTGTTCATTTAAAAAACAAAAAAGCCGGAAGTTTTGCATCTCCCGGCTTTGGCATGTATTCTATAATAAGATTACCGTAGCACCACTTTTTGCACTGCGCTTTGGGTTTTGTTGCTGATGCGCAAAGTGTATAATCCGGCTGATAATTGGCTTGTAACGATGCGGTTTTCGGTGCCCGCGGCTTTGGCGTTGTATACCTGCACACCCAGGCTGTTGTAAAGTGTTAGTTCGGTATCTGGAGTTACTTCTGCCAGCTTAACCGTAAAATTGCCCTCGGCAGGGTTTGGGTAAACCTGCGCTTTTATGCCCAACATGTCGGG
>JAFADQ010000081.1 GCA_023424725.1 Bacteroidota bacterium | reverse complement strand
CATGATTTTGATTTACGAAAGTGTAAACCTATTTCAGGACAAGACATATAGACAAGATCACCAAATACCTGGAAACAGTTAACGGGCTGGAAGATTTCCTGCAAAATGATATGGTAATAGATGCGGTAACCCGCAATTATGAAATAATCGGAGAAGCTTCTAAAATGATACCTGCCACGGTAAAAGAAAAGTATCCGGATATTCCCTGGAAACAGATGTACGGCCTCCGGAATTTTGCTGTTCATGAATACCACACTATTGACCCACAAATTCTGTGGGAGATAGCGGAGGACCATTTAATAGAAAATAAGTTACAGCTGGAAAAAATGCTGGAAGCTGAATCAAAAAGTAAGAAATAGCTGCAAGGATCAATTTTATATTCATTACAACCCAAATTCAACCAAACAAAAACCCTGACTGTTTCCGGTCAGGGTTTTCTATTATCAATCTTTAGTATTTACACCGCCGCTTCAGCTGCCTTACTTTCCTCCGCGTGCATGTACTCTTCTATTGGCGAGCAAGTACATACCAGGTTACGGTCGCCGAAAGCAGAGTCTATACGGCTAACGCTTGGCCAGAACTTCATGGTTTTTACCCAGGCTTTTGGGTACACGGCGCGTTCGCGGCTGTATGGGCGGTCCCAGTTTTCGGCAAGGGCTACACCGGCAGTGTGTGGTGCATGCTTCAGCAGGTTGTTTTTGGCATCGGCAGCACCGCTCTCTACTTCGGCAATTTCCTCGCGGATAGAGATCATGGCGTCTATAAAGCGATCCAGCTCTTCTTTGGTTTCGCTCTCGGTTGGCTCTACCATTAGCGTACCTGCTACCGGGAAGCTTACCGTTGGCGCGTGGAAACCGTAGTCCATCAAACGCTTCGCGATGTCTTCTACCTCTATGCCCGATTTCTTAAACTCGCGGCAATCCAGGATCATTTCGTGAGCGCAGCGGCCGTTGCTTCCGGCATACAATACAGGGTAATGCTGCTCCAGCTTCGCCTTTATGTAGTTCGCATTCAGGATAGCGGTGCGGGTAGCTTCTGTTAATCCGGCTTCGCCCATCATGGCAATGTAGGCATAAGAAATAGGCAGAATACTGGCCGAACCGAATGGCGCCGCAGATACTGCGGTTGTGGCTTCGGTTCCGCCGGTTTCTACCACTACGTGACCGGGTAAATACGGAGCGAGATCGGCAACAACACCAATCGGGCCCATGCCTGGTCCGCCACCGCCGTGAGGGATGCAGAAGGTTTTGTGCAGGTTCAGGTGGCAAACGTCGGCACCGATATTAGCAGGCGAAGTTAAACCAACCTGGGCGTTCATGTTCGCGCCGTCCATGTACACGCGGCCGCCGTTCTGGTGAATAATGTCGCAGATCTCGATAATGCCTTCTTCGTACACGCCATGTGTGCTCGGGTAGGTTATCATCAGGCAGCTCAGCTCGTTTTTGTACTGCTCAGCCTTGGCTTTCAGGTCAGCGATATCTACGTTTCCGCGCTCGTCGGTTTTGGTTACCACCACTTTCATGCCCGCCATAACCGCAGAGGCCGGGTTGGTACCGTGCGCCGATTGCGGAATAAGCGCGATGTTACGGTGATGATCGCCGCGTGCCTGATGGTATGCACGAATAACCAACAAACCGGCATACTCGCCCTGCGCGCCGGAATTTGGTTGCAGGCTCATCGCATCGAATCCGGTAATTTCGCAAAGCCAGTGCTCGAGGGCCGCAACAATTTGCTTATAGCCTTGCACTTGTCCGGCCGGCGCGAACGGGTGCAGCGCACCAATTTCGGGCCAGGTAACCGGTATCATCTCGGCGGTGGCGTTCAGTTTCATGGTGCACGAACCCAGCGGAATCATGCTGTGGGTAAGCGAAAGGTCTTTGTTTTCGAGGTATTTTAAATAACGCAACAATTCGCTTTCGGAGTGGTGCAGGTTAAATACTTCCTGCTGAAGGAATTTGCTCTGCCGTACCAGGTTTTTTGGCCATTGCAGCTTTACTTCTTCGTCGCCGGTAACAAGGCCCTTGGTTTCTTTGCCCATTACCAATCCGAAAACGGCCAGAATATCCTGCACGTCTTCCAGCTCAGTTTTCTCGTTCAGCGAAATACCGATAAAGTTGTCCTCGAAATAGCGGAAGTTCATTTCGGCATTCTCGGCGCGCACCTGTATGGCTTCTTTCAGAGTTTTGCTCTCGATGGCGATTTTAATGGTATCGAAATAATTCTCGGTGATTACTTCAAAACCAAGCTCTTTTAAGCCATTGGCTACCAGTTGGGTAAAGCCATGAATACGGCCAGCAATGTGCTTCAGGCGCTCCGGACCATGATAAACCGCATACATGCCTGAAATTACGGCCAGCAATACCTGCGCGGTGCAAATGTTGGAGGTAGCTTTTTCGCGGCGGATGTGCTGCTCGCGGGTTTGCAGCGCCATGCGGTAAGCGCGGTTGCCCTGCGCATCTACAGAAGCCCCGATTATACGGCCCGGAAGCACACGCTTAAAGGCATCTTTCGTAGCCAAAAACGCCGCGTGCGGACCGCCATAACCCATAGGAACACCAAAGCGCTGCGTGGTGCCAATTACGGCATCGGCACCCATCTCGCCAGGAGGCGTTAGCAGTACCAGCGACATAATATCGGCGGCAACGGCTACGTAAATATCGTTTTTGTGGGCGTCAGAAATAAAATCGGTATAGTCGAACACTTCGCCGTCGGCAGCGGGATATTGCAACAGCGCACCGAAAATGTTCTCGTTATTGAAATCGAATTCGCGGTGATCGCCGGTTACCAGCTCTATGCCCAGCGGCGCGGTGCGGGTTTTCAGAATATCGATGGTTTGCGGCAGGCACTGGTCGGAAACGAAGAAAGCGGTGGCCTTCTTTTTGCTGCCCGAGCGCATGTTGTAGAGCATGTACATGGCCTCGGCGGCGGCGGTGCCTTCATCCAGCAACGATGCATTGGCTATTTCCATGCCGGTAAGCTCGGTAACCACGGTTTGGTAGTTGATGAGCGCCTCGAGGCGGCCCTGCGCAATTTCGGCCTGATAAGGTGTGTAAGCAGTGTACCAACCCGGGTTCTCCATAATGTTGCGCTGAATAACGGCCGGCATTATGGTTGGGTTATACCCCATCCCGATAAACGAGCGGAACACTTTATTTTGCTTGGCCAGCTTGCCGAACTGGTGCAGAAACTGCTTTTCGGTGAGCGGTAACGGCAGGCTAAGCGGTTTTTTCAGGCGGATTGCTTTCGGAACGGTTTGGTCTATCAGTTCGTCGAGGGATTTTACGCCAATGGTTTGGAGCATTTCGGCCTTTTGCGCTGCATCCGGCCCGTTGTGTCTGTCAACGAAAACGTCGGCAGGCGAAAGAGAAAGTTTCATAAAGAAAGGAGAAATACGGTACTAAATCGTGCCGCAAAGGTAACTATTCTGCACCAGAAAAACACTGATGCTTTGGAGTTCGCGGCCGGTTAAGTAACAGGCAATTGGTGCGGGAGGTTTTGGTGCGAAAGAATGATTTACCGTTTTAAGACCCAGGCGATAGTTTCGGGCTGTAGCGCGTGGTTTTTTGGCCCTTGCAGGATTTAACTATGATGAGAAAGGAAGGTTTAATCAGAATCAAAGCTCCCTGATTTTTTAATCCCATAATGGTTCAAACAAAAACGGGACCCTGCGAGCCCCGTTTTTATGTGTATGAGAGAGTAATTCTTAATTATTAGAACCCATGGTGCTGAGCTCGGCTCCGGGCCGGCCGCCGAAAAGCCAGCCAATAGAGAGCTGGCCCCAGGCGTTATGGTAATTTGGCTGCGGGTTTACATCTTTACTAACCAAGCGGTTTAAGTCGGCGTTGTAGCGCAGGCCTACCGTAAACCCGTTTTCGAGCATGATGCCTATGCCGCCGGCTACGCCAAAGCCAAAGCGGTTAAACTCGTCGGTTAGCTTTTCTACCTCTTGTTTATACATTTGGGCATTGTCTGTTTCGGTGTCTATTTTAGTACTGGTTGCAAGCAGCACCGAGGGCACTACGCC
>JAFADQ010000056.1 GCA_023424725.1 Bacteroidota bacterium | reverse complement strand
CACCTGCAACGGCCAAAAAAACGGCTGCCGCAGGCAAACAGAATGCAAAAACAGATAGTAACAGCAAGAGTAAAAAAGATACAGTGAAAAAAGATTCTGCCGACAAAGCGAAGAGCAACCCAAAGTCAGACCCGAAGCCCAAAGCTGCCGCCGCGAAGCCAAAAAAAGCCAGCGGAAAAGCTAAAGCCGACGACGACGACGATGACCTGGACGACGAGCCCGAAACCCCGGTAAAGAAAAAGCCAGAAACCGAAATGCCGCGCAACGTAGAGCCCATGACGGCAAAACTTACCAACGCGGCCTTTAACGATGCCGAGTGGATTTTCGAGACCAAGTACGACGGTTACCGCGCCATTGCCGAAATAGAAGGCAAAGAGGTAAAGTTATATTCGCGCAACGGCAAATCGTTTACAGAGCGCTACCAGCCCATCGTAAAAGCGCTTGCCAAACTGGGCCACCGCGCCGTGCTTGATGGCGAAGTGGTAGCAACCGATGCCAAAGGCAAAGCCAACTTTCAGCTGCTGCAAAATTACCAGAACAAACCTGCCGAAAACCTGCGCTACTACGTGTTCGATCTGCTGTACTTAGACGGTGAAGATTTGCGCGACCTGCCGCTGGTAAAGCGCAAAGAAAAACTGGAAGAGCTGATTCCCGATTCTGATAAAGTGCTGTTTTACAGCGAGCACACCGACGGCAAAGGCGAAGCCCTGTTTAAAAAAGCCCAGAAAGACGGCCTGGAAGGCATAATGGCAAAAAAAGCCGACAGCATTTACCGCACCGGCAAGCGCACCGGCGATTGGCTTAAAATAAAAACGCACCTGCGCCAGGAAGCCGTAATTATCGGTTTTACCGAGCCTAAAGGCAGCCGCGAAGATATTGGCGCGCTGGCCCTGGCCGTGTACGAAAAAAACAAGCTGAAATACGTGGGCCACACCGGCACCGGGTTCGATAAGAAAACCCTGGCCGCGCTGCGCAAACAATTCGAGCCGCTTATTAAAAAAGACTCACCTCTGGCCGATGCTTCTTCTAAATTAGATACCGCCGTAACCTGGCTCGAGCCCGAGCTGGTTGCCGAAATATCGTTTGCCGAGTGGACCAACGACGGGCAAATGCGCCAGGCCGTTTTTGAAGGCCTCCGCGAAGACAAACCCGCCAAAGACGTAGTGCGCGAAAAACCCGAAGGCAACGACGCCTCGCTGGATATGGACATTCCGGCTGATGTTCCGGATCTGGACGACGAGGAAGAAGAAGTGGTAGTAAAGGCGCCTACGCGCAAAGCCAAAAAAGGCGCCAAAACTCCTGTTCGCACCGTGCCCGTAGAGGAAGAAGAAGTTGTAATTGGCCGCCATAAAGTAAAACTTACCAACCAAAGCAAAATTTACTGGCCCGAAGAAGGCTACACCAAAGGCGATGTAACCGCTTATTACCGCAGCATTTCTAAATACATTTTGCCTTATTTGGTAGACAGGCCGCAATCGTTGCTGCGCCACCCCAACGGCATTACCTCGCCCGGCTTTTTCCAGAAAGATGTAAACAACGCCCCCGAGTGGATCCAGACAGAGTCTATTCTGGCCGAAAGCACTCAGGAAAACGTAGATTACCTCATTATCCAGAACGAAGCCTCGCTGGTATATGCCAACAACCTGGGCTGCATACAGCTAAACCCCTGGAACTCGCGCATAACTTCGCTCGATTATCCCGATTATATAGTAATAGACCTCGACCCGGGCGATAACACCTTCGATCAGGTAATAGAAGTGGCGCTGGCCGCGAAAGAAGTGCTGGATCGCGCCCAGATAGAAAGCTACGTAAAAACATCGGGCGCAACGGGCATGCACATTTTCGTGCCGCTGGGCGCGCGCTACGATTTCGATCAGGCAAAAGATTTCTCTCATGCCCTGGCCGAAGAAATACACTACGAGATAGAAGACCTCACCAGCCTGGAGCGCAGCCCAAAAGCCCGCCGCAAGCTTATTTATATCGATTTTTTGCAGAACGCCATCGGCCAGACCATAGCCGCGCCTTATTCTTTAAGAGCACGCGCGGGAGCGCCGGTAAGCATGCCGCTAAAATGGAGCGAAGTAAAAAAAGGCCTGCACCCAAGCCAGTTTACCATTAAAAACGCCCTTGCCCGCATAGAGAAAATGGGCGATATTTTTGAAGGCGTACTCGGCACCGGCATAGACCTTAAAAAAGCCATGGATAACTTGGGCGCGTAAATTCTGCAGGGCTGCAAACGGCAAAAACCGGTGCGCCAGCGCTGAAACCGTGGCTTGCGCAAGGATCTTCCTGTGCCATCTGAAGGAAAAAAGGTGGGGCTGTTTTGCCTACGGCAGGCACAAGGAAATCCTTGCGCCAGAGGCACCTACTGTAGCGCCTGTCTCCAGACCGGCGTAATCACACCAGTGTTCCGGACAAGTATTACAAAACGAGCTGCTTCTACAAAGAGGCAGCTCGTTTTGGTTTGTAGTGGATAGTAAAATGGCCTTTGCAGCCTCAGGAAATATAGCTTTAGATAAGCCGGAAGATTTGCATAAAATAGAAGGCACAAGTCACCGCTTCGTTAAAGACGGTGCCAGGGACGGTAGCGCCGGTTTCCAGACAGGCGATTGCAAATGCCGGTCTGGAGACCAGCGCTACTGAGGGTTACTCAAACAAACCCCAACCATCCGCTACGTTGTTGGTCTTGTCAAACGTGTTTATCCAGTCTACAAACAGCACGCGGAATTCTTCTATGGCGTCTTTCAACACTTTTAGGTATTCGGAATCTATAAGACCCTGCGAGCGGCAAAAAGATGCCTGAGAGAGCAGATCGCAGGCGGCCACTTTTACCTGTACGGCGCACTCCATGCGAATATTGTATAAATCGCCCCCTTCGGCGCCTACAATTTTGGCGCCTATCATGTAGGCGTTGCTCAGCATAAGGCGCACCAGTTCGTACTCGTCGCACTCTTTATCGGCAATATCTACAATGGCACGCGTTATTTCTACTATCTCCTCCGATTTACGGTAAACTGGCAGGTTTTTTACTTTTACTGGCATACTATAAAGAGGTGATTAAGAATACAATAGAATGAAAATTTCTGAGGAATGCAAGTTTGTGGCTACTTTAGGGCTACCAGGCAGCGCCCGTTCCGGAGCCACCATCGCAGCCTCTTATCAGGAAAATGCCAATAGCCAGCACCGCCAGCAGCAGCAGTACCGATGTGCAGCCGCAGCCACGCCCAACAGCTCTTCCGGCACCCCGGCCGCCCATCAATTTACCTAATAAATAAAGCCTCAAAAATCCCCACATACCACAGTTAAGAGAATATATTTACTGCGCGGCCTGTACCCTTACAAACCGGCAGCCCTTATTAACGACGTATTTTTTATTTAGTTGGAACCCGGCTTATATAAACTATAGTCCGGTTTTAAGGCATCCTAAGTATACATGCCTGCTTATTATTGTATTTCTTTTATATTTGTTGGGCAGGGCCGTAACATGTTCTGTTGCTGATATTTAGTTGTTCCACCAAATTACCATGTGTATGGCCAGACTTTTACTTGTTCTGATATTCGCGATGCTGCAGGCCTCGTTTTTTGCCCCGTTGCAGGCACAAACCTGGGAGTGGGCAAAGCGCGCCGGCAGCACGTTTGAGGAGCAAAGCCGCGGCGTTGCTACCGATGCTGCCGGCAATACCTACATAGCCGGTTTTTTTGTGGGGCAAACCAACTTCGGCACCGGACTGGTACAGGCGTATGGCGGAGCAGGCGCAGATATTTTTATCGCTAAGTATAACCCGTCGGGCGTTTTGCAGTGGATGCAGCGCGCCGGCTCCGACCAGGACGATTTTGCTTACGATATCGCCGTGAACTCTTCAGGCGAAGTGTTCGTGTCGGGCCGCTTTCAGGATACCGCTTCTTTTGGCAATATTACCCTAATGAGTGCTGGCGCTTACGATGTGTTTGTGGCAAAATACAGCACCAACGGCACGGCTCAATGGGCGCAACGCTACGGCGGCCTCTCCAGCGATTTGGGTTACAGCATTGCGCTAGACCCAACGGGCAATATTTTTATCAGCGGAAGCTTTCAGAACAGCACTACCATTGGCAGTCATACATTTACCACTGCAGGCGGAACCGATGCCTTTGTGGCCAAATTAAACTCTACTGGAGCCGTGCTTTGGGCAAAACAAGCAGGCGGGATTTTAAACGATCTGGCCTATCGCGTGGTATCCGACCCGTCGGGAAATTGTATTATTACAGGCAGTTTCTGGAGCACTGCTACTTTTGGCAGCCTTAGCGTTACCTCTACCGGCAATGCCGATGTTTTTGTGGCCAAGTACGATGCCGCCGGCAACGAGCAATGGGTTAAAAAAGGCGGCGGATTGCAGGAAGACAACGGCTACGGACTGGCTACCGATAATGCCGGCAATATTTTCGTTACCGGATATTTCCGTAACACCGCCAGCTTCGATACCACCAGCCTCACCAACTCGGGCAATTACGAGATCTTT
>JAFADQ010000396.1 GCA_023424725.1 Bacteroidota bacterium | reverse complement strand
CGTTTAAAGATAACCCAACCGACCCGAGCATGATTGTGCAGAGCGAGCAGTTTGTAAACAGCATTTGGGAGCGCAAAATAAGTGTGCCGATGGTAGGTGCTTCGGGCGCGATTTTCGGTATTCTGATGGGCTTTGGCTTGTTGTTTCCGAACGTAGAAATGTTTTTGCTGTTTTTGCCGATTCCGATAAAAGCGAAATACTTTGTGTTGTTTTATGGCGCTTACGAATTATACGCCGGAATGAACCGTACGCCCGGCGATAACGTGGCCCATTTCGCGCACCTGGGCGGAATGTTATTCGCGTTTATTCTGATTAAAATCTGGCAGAAAAATAATTATAGAGAGTACTGATACCTCTGATAGTAAAATCAGGGCAGCAACAATTACAGATTTTGCGTAGAAGCTAAAAGGAGGCTGCGGCGGGCAAAATTGCCGCTACCTCAAACCAAACCAATGAACACCTTTTTAAACGATATAAAAACCGGTTTCGATAAGCCCAACAACATGCTCATAAAGCTGTTGCTGATCAATATTCTGGTATTCGTGCCGATGTTCCTGATCAGTAATATCTTTCCGAACGTTGGTTTGGGCGGCGTGTACAATACCATTATCCGGCTGGTGGCAATTCCGGCACCTTTAGGGGAGTTTATTTACCGGCCCTGGACCATTATTACCTATTTTTTTCTGCACGAAGGGTTTTTTCATATCCTCTTCAATATGCTTAACCTGTATTACTTCGGGCAGCTTATTCAGGAATATCTGGGCCACAAAAAGCTGTTTGGCTTGTATATGATGGGCGGCCTTGCAGGCGGATTGATGTATTTGCTGGCCTATAATTTTATTCCGTTTTATGCCGATCGTGCCGATATGGCCATAATGCTGGGCGCTTCGGCAAGTGTGCTGGCAATTATTGTGGCGGCCGCTACTTTACTGCCTGATTTTACTTTTTTTCTGATTCTGTTAGGCCCGGTACGCATTAAATGGATAGCCTTGGTGTTGGTGCTTTTATCGGTTTCAGGAATTACGGGCGGCAACGCGGGCGGCAACCTGGCGCACATGGGCGGCGCTATCTTCGGCTTTATTTACATACGGCAATTGCAGCGCGGCACCGACCTGGCAAGGCCAATAATTGGGGCATGGGACTGGATTAATAACCTCTTCGCCCCGAAGCCAAAAGTAAAAGTAACCTACCGCAGCACGAGCAGCAGCCGGGCTTCTGCATCAGAACCAAAACAAAAAACCGCAAAAGGTGCTCCAAGCCAGGACGAAATAGACCGCATACTGGATAAAATCGCGCAAAACGGCTACGAAAACCTAAGCAAAGAAGAAAAGCAAAAGTTGTTCAGGGCAAGCCAGAACGATTAAAATACTGATTTTAATTCGTAATTAAACAAAAAACCACGCCCATAAAAAAGCGTGGTTTTTTGTTGATCTGTCTTGAAAAGGAAAAGTTTTACACCAACAGAATCTGAATTATCAGGATTTCCTCGCTTTAAACACCTCGCTCATAGAGCCAAGCGTGCCCAGAGTTTCTATTACACTTGATGGGATAAAGATTTTATTGGCCGGCCCCATGGCAAGCTTTTCCAGTGTTTCGAACGATTGGTAAGCCAGTACGCGCTCGTCAAGACCGGCGGCGGTCAGCATTTCTATTCGCTGGCGCTCTGCAATGGCAACAGCTTCTATGGCTTTAGCTTCGCCTTGCGCGGTAAGTTCCTGGGCTAACCGGGCGCCTTCTGCCTGCAATATTCTGCTTTGTTTATCGCCTTCGGCACGCAAAATTACATCCTGCTTGGCGGCCTCGGCTTCCAGAATGATGGCGCGGCGGTTACGTTCGGCTTTCAGCTGCTTATCCATTGCTTCCTGAATATCGGCAGGCGGCTTAATGTCTATAATTTCTACGCGTTCTATGCGTACGCCCCATTTTTCGGTGGCTTCATCCAACGCAATTCTTATTTCTGATGATATTCTTTCGCGACCCGAGAGTGTTTCGTCCAGCTCCAGTTTACCAATTATCTGACGAAGCGTAGCAGTGGTTATATTTCGCACACCAAGCACAAAATCGAAGATACCGTACGTGGCCTGCTCGGGGTTTACCACCTGATAAAAAACGATAGTATCTATCAGCACCTGAGCATTATCGCGGGTAATTACGCTTTGCGGCGGCACGTTGGTTTGCTGAATGCGCAAATCGTGGTACACCCGCACAGATTCTATAAACGGAACTACAAAATTTAATCCTGGGTGCAGCAAACGCTGAAACCTTCCGAGCCGCTCTAATATGCCAACCCGCTGTTGCGGGATAACTTTTACGGCCATCAGTACGAAAATAACGGCCAGCGCCAATAAGCCTAATACAAACCAATTCATAGTGTGTTGTTTAAATAAAAAATTAAGAGATTACTAGTTAAAGTTGTTTAAAGTTCGTCTTTCAGGCTGCAACTTAACACTTCCAGAACCTGACTTCAGCTATTTTTCTATCCGTAGCGCTGCTATAAATCTTAAGCTGGTATATGTCCGGGGAGCTTCGGCAGAACCTGAAATTATCAATTTTCGCTTCAGAAAATAAACTCTAAACAACTTCATTGATAAAATTCTGATTTAAAATCTGCCTGAAATTTAAGCTTTTTTAACATCTACCACCGTGCTGCTGCGGCCAATAACGATTACTTTTTCGCCGGGGGCAATAACTTCTGTAGATGCCGCGCTCCAGGTTTCGCTGCCAATTTGCACAATGCCCCTGTGCTGCGGCGCGATGGCTTCCAGCACTTTTCCTTCTTTGTTTATCAGAAAATCGATTGGGTCGTTATATCCTTTTGCTCCCTGAAGGCCCTTTTTTTTCCACTTCCAGCCCAGAAAAGTTAGCACTACGGCTACAACTGCCGCGGTAAGCATTGGCAGCCAGGTGTTATCGGGGAAAAGCCAGGCCATAAACGTGCCCGCCAAAGCGCCCAGCCCGAGCCACAGCAGGTCGAAGGTGCCGGTAAGCATTTCCAGGGCCAGCAGCACAACGGCAATTCCGAAATAGAAGTGCCAGGGTTCTAAGTTCGCTACAAAACCGGTCATTAGAAATTAGTATAATAGTGTTGGGTAAAAGCTTGCAGGCAAAGTTATACGATTTTGCCGCACTTAATATATGCAAAAAAAGGCATATAAACTAAAAGTTCTGCAGATTTCTATTCCCTGGCCGGACTAAACTCCAGCACAGACCGCACATCGCGCTGAATAAATAACTTGCCCGGCCGCCACCTGTAGGTTAACAGCCCAAATCTGAAAATACCCAGGTAGGCTGTTTCCAGATCGAAAGACGGGCAGGTCATGCGGGTGGTCATTATATGGCCGAAATTTATTTTATTGCCCTCAAGGGTAATATGCGCGTTAAATCGGTTGCAGCCACCAAAGCCGCGGGCCTTGCCATCTTCCAGATTAATTTGCAGCGTAGGCCTTTCGCCTCTTATATCGGCGGTGGTAACTTCCTGCCCGTTAATTCGCTGCAACACCCAGTTGGTTACGGGCGGCATTTTGTATTCAGGGTCGTAATACTCGTCCGAGCTGTCGGCAGGCATATCCGCAACAGGAGCATTGGCAGAAACGGGCGCAGAAGGAGACGAACCAGAGCAACCCGATAACAGAAGAAAAGCAAAAAAATAAACGAACAGATTC
>JAFADQ010000366.1 GCA_023424725.1 Bacteroidota bacterium | reverse complement strand
CTCACACTCGCCAGAGGCGAGCGAGGGAATTAACAGTGTGGTTTACGGAAATCTAATTTACTTTTCCAGAAATAGTGGGTTAGATCCGATAGTTATTCACCAACAGTATCACATAAAAAGTCCATTGCATTTGGGGCAAACACCTTCGCGCCCCTTGCGACCACCTTCGCGCTCTTTGCGGTAAATCTTCCTTTTCATTACAGGCAAAGCCATATCAGGCTGCAATGCCCGTTTTTTTGCCCGTCGCAGCCCAATTCTCCTCTAAATAGTTTTTAACAGAAGCCTAAATCCTGAACCAAACCGGCATTTTCTTTCATGCTCGGGCTTTGTGCTCTATCTTTGGCCTTTAATACCAGGCAACATGCAATTAACGTCGCTTACCGCTCTCTCGCCCGCCGATGGCCGCTACCGCAAGCAAACCGCCGAACTGGCTCCCTACTTATCTGAATTTGGATTGATGCGCTACCGCGTGTGGGTAGAGGTAGAATATTTTATCGCCCTCTCTACGCTTGGCCTGAAACAATTGCCTGCCCTTCCGGAAGAAATAACCGAAAAGCTGCGCAAAATACACCGCCAGTTTACCGAGCAAGACGCCGAAAAAATTAAGGAGATAGAAAAAACCACCAACCACGATGTAAAAGCGGTAGAGTATTTCCTGAAAGAACGTTTTGAAGAACTTGGCCTTGGCGAAACCAAAGAATTTATACACTTTGGATTAACTTCTCAGGACATTAATAATACGGCCATTCCGCTGTCGCTACTTCAGGCATCAGAAGAAGTAATGTTTCCGGCTATTATAGATCTGCGTGAGAAAATAGAAGAGCTGGCCGAGCTTTGGGCAGAAGTGCCGATGCTGGCCCGCACCCACGGACAACCCGCCTCTCCTACCCGTTTGGGCAAAGAGCTGCTGGTTTTTTCTGAACGCCTGGAAGAGCAAATGAAGCACTTGGTGCATGTGCCTTTTTCGGCTAAGTTTGGCGGCGCTACGGGCAATTTTAACGCCCACCACGTTGCTTTTCCGGATGTGAACTGGATCGGCTTTGCCAACACGTTTGTAGAGCAGGTACTGCAGCTAAAGCGCAGCCAGCACACCACACAAATAGAGCATTACGACAACCTGGCCGCGTACTGCGACGGGCTAAAGCGCATCAACACCATATTAACAGACCTTTCGCGCGACATCTGGCAATACATCTCTTTGGGCTACTTTAAGCAGCGCATAAAAGAAGGCGAAGTGGGCTCGTCGGCGATGCCGCACAAAGTAAACCCCATAGATTTTGAGAACGCCGAAGGAAATCTGGGTTTGAGCAACGCTTTGTTAGAACATTTATCGGCCAAACTTCCTATTTCCCGGCTTCAGCGCGACCTTACCGATTCTACGGTGTTGCGTGCCCTGAGCATGCCGCTGGCGCACGCGCTTATTGCCTACAAATCGTTGCAGCGTGGTTTGGGCAAAATAGAGCTTAACAGGCAGGCGCTCGATCAGGATCTGGAAAACAACTGGGCCGTGGTAGCCGAAGCGATACAAACCGTGCTGCGCCGCGAAAACTACCCTGCGCCCTACGAAGCGCTTAAAGCCTTAACCCGCACCAACGAAGCCATCACCAAAAACACCATGCACCGCTTTATTAACGGGCTTGATGTTAGCGAAGAAATAAAAGAAGAGTTACTGAAGATATCGCCTTTTACTTATACCGGCGTGTAAGGTTGAGGAGAATTTAAAGTAAAAACAAACCCTGCTGAGAGATTGGCAGGGTTTGTTGTTTTAAGCATCTGTTTGTAAGCAATAATATTCTATTAAGAGTCGCAGTTAATACCTGATTTTAATAAACCGGAACTGATTATTTTTCTTCTGAATATAACCTTTACATAACCATATCCGGTATAGAGAAAATTTACTTTAAACAATTTATATATGGCTATTACGTACAAAGTTGTAGAAAGAGGCGAACCCGGCGTGGCAGGGGGAGGCGATAAAAAGTATTACGCGGCGGCAATAAGCACAGGCGATGCCGATATAGAAGACCTTACACGGCGCATAGAAAAAATAAGCACCGTTAGCGGCGCCGATATTCGTGCGGTTTTATACGCCCTTGTAGATGTTATGACCGACGAACTGGCCAATGGCCGTATTGTGCGCATAGGCGACCTGGGCGATATGCGCGTAAGCGTTAGCAGCGAAGGCGCTGAAACAGACGCAGAGGTAACCGCTGCCAATATTACCGGTGCCCGCATTTTATTCGCGCCGGGTCGCAAGCTAAAAGATATGCTAAAAACGCTTACCTACCAGAAAGCACAACAGTAATGCCGCCTTTGTAGTACTAACAAAACAAAAGCCGGTAAACCCTAAAATGTTGCGCGACAATTGCCAAAATGCCGCGCAACATTTTTAAAAGGCCGCGCAGCGTTTGCCCAAACGTTGCGCGGCTTTTTTTAAGTTAGCGAGCATTGTTTTGCCAGATGCTTTTTGGGGTTTAATAAAATTAATATGGCCATTATGGCAGCCAGGGATTATTATACTATACACAAAGCAATTCCAAATAACAAAGTATATCGCTCGGTTATACACTTATACCCTTTTGGGCAGTTTAAACTTAGTACCATGCAAAACAAAACCCAAGTACTTCAAGCTAAAATCTTTATACTGATATGTTTTTTTACCTATTAATTTGCTTTTATAATTAATACTTTTTAACATTAGCCACCAAAACAAACAAAAAGTTATAGTACTAAAATATAACCGGCGCTAACAAAGGCAGAGGGGAACGGTGCAACCTGAAAAAGAAATTCTTGTTTAACCCTAATTTAAAACATTATGTTTAACAACTTTACCGATTCGTTTGCCTCAGGTTGCTATACATATACGCTGCTGGTAGATGGCGCTTCTGTCGCAACTAACAAATTGGTTATAATAAAATAGAGCAACCTAATTTAGTGAACAGGAATTACAAGCCGTAGTTCCTGTTCACTTTTTTTTATTAATTCTTCTTTATTTCTTATAAATAACTAATCAATTTCCACCTCAAGTGGCATCGGAACGCTCCTATGCAGAAAATCTTACTTTTCTTTATCTGCCTGCTAATTGCGCCCAACACCTTTGGTCAAGGCAGCAATTTAATCTGGTACTTTGGCAATGCCGGAGTAGATTTTAATACAAACCCTCCTACCGCCCTTTTTAACAGCGGCATGTTTGCCGTTGGCGGCTGCGCCACTTTAAGTAACGAGCAAGGCAACCTGCTGATGTATACCAATGGCACGCAGGTGTTTAATCGGCAGCACCAGCAAATGCCCAATGGTTACGGGTTAATGGGAAGCTGGAATTCTACTCAAACAGCCATTTTTTTACCTTATCCAGACATCGACAGTTTATATATGGTATTCAATACAGGATCAGGCATTGGAGGTATAGCACCCTTTGGTTATTCTGTAATAGATCTAACCCTCAATAACGGGATGGGAGATGTAATGTTAAAGAATGATACGCTACAGCCAATGTCTACTAACCAGCAAAGTGCGGTAAAGATTCCCGGCACTTCCAATTACTGGATCATAACACACAACATAGGGAATAACGATTTTAATGCTTACCTGGTTACCGCAAGCGGTGTAGACCCAACACCCTTTACCACTTCCATTGGGCCTGTTATTACCACTGCTAATATTCCCACTTATGGGCAAAACTTCAGAGGGCAATTAAAATTTTCGCCCGATGGTACCCGATTAGCTCTAGCCCTTTGCGGCTACAACCAGGTGCTGGTCTGCGACTTCGATCCCGCTACAGGCTTTATCAGCAACGATATTCTTTTGCCTTTGCCGCCCTGGGCTGGTGGTGCTGGGTTTTCTGATCAGGGCGCTTTTGGCGTTGAGTTTTCTCCCTCCGGCAGGTTTCTCTATTCTACCGGCGGCGGAAAGCTTTTCCAATGGGATTTACAGGCGGGCAATTTGCCGCAAATACATGCCAGTAGGTATGAAATTTATTCATTGGTATCTATTGGCAATTACACTTC
>JAFADQ010000347.1 GCA_023424725.1 Bacteroidota bacterium | reverse complement strand
GATTCATAGCAGAGCTCCGAATCGGGAAATAGCTGATGCCAGGTTTTGGAAGTATCAATTTGCAGCCTGAAACATAAACTCTATACAGCTTTTAAGTATTAGGACACATTTAAATTAAACTAACCGTTACCAGCGTCAGTTTCCTCACTCACGCTTTAGGTGCACGTCAGTGAGGACACCATAGCCGTCAACCTAAGGCAAAATTTTCAGTGAATAGTTACAGAGGAGCGGCCTGTTTGTAGGAATTATTGCAGAGTTTTTAAAAGCTCCAGAGGAGCGACCTGTTATTTCAACTAGTAATAAAAACAGGTCGCTCCGCTGGAGCTTAACCTGCACTAACCATGTTTTTTTCTACAAACAGGCCACCCCGCTGGGGTTAACATTCTTAAATTGACGGCTATGGTGAGGACACTGACGTGGGCAGACTTTCGTATTTTAGTTAAAGTAAATATGTCCAGATACTTATATTAATAAGATATCTGCTCGTTCTCTTATTGGTTATACTGGCTCATTGTACGGTCCAGGCCAATAGTGCCAAATGCCAGCACCATTTCTATCGCTTTATCGATGTGTAGTGGCAGCTCGGCGAATTCGCCGTCAGAAAACGGGCTAAGTACATAATCTACCTGCTTGCCTTTCGGAAAATCGTCGCCCACGCCAAATCGCAACCTGGGGTATACGTTACCGCCAAGCACTTCTTCTATATTTTTTAAGCCGTTGTGCCCTCCGTTAGATCCTTTTGCGCGCATACGCAGTTTGCCGAACGGCAGCGCGATATCGTCAGTAATTACCAGCAAATTTTCCCTGGCAATGTTCAGGTCTTTCAGGTGGTGGTTTACTGCTTTGCCGCTCAGGTTCATGTAAGTAGTGGGCATCAGCAAATGAAATTGCCTGCTTTTAAACGCGAAATGACCTTTATAGGCATGCCTGTCAAGCTCCATTTTGGCGCCATGCTTTTCGGCCAGTTGGTCTATCACCATAAACCCGATATTATGGCGGGTATCTACATATTCTTTCCCAATATTGCCTAAGCCAACTATTAAATATTTCATTCTTCTGTATTTACCGCAAAGATATAATGGCTCACCGATATCATTAATGCCGCTTTTTATTCAAAACTTTTCAGATAAGAAAATATCAGCCTGTGGTGGCCAAAAAAGCAGTTATTTCAGCACAAAACTGGTTAAGAAATGTAACCTGTTACCATCTGTTGCCTCTTATTTTGGTGCCGGCAGGTTTATGGCTACAACCACATACAATGCAGCAACTATTAATCAACAATACCGGGTAGATATAAAACAAACCGATCCTGCCTCTTTCGGGGCAGGATCGGCTCAATCTGATAACGCTTTAGATTACTTGCCGGCGTTTTCTGCCTGACGAAGTGCACGGGTTATGGTTACGGTTGCAACCGGCGCGTTCGGGTTAGAAAGTATGGTTACTCCCTGCGCCTGAATTTTGTTTACTTTTACAGACTTGCCTAACTCCAGATCAGAAATATCAATATCCAGATAATCTGGAAGGTCGGCAGGAAGCGCTTTAACTTTAACTTTGCGAAGCTTGGTTACCATTTTACCACCAGCCAATACGCCAGGAGAAGTACCTACAAGGCGAACAGGAATTTCCATTTTCACTTCACGGTTTTCGTGCAGCATAAGGAAGTCTACGTGCATTAACATCTCGTTTACCGGATGAAACTGCAGATCCTGCATAATGGCGTCGTACTCGTTGCCTTCAATATTTAAATGTACTCTGTGTACTTCGGCGCTATAAACCAACGGACGGAACAAAATAGCCGGGGCATAAAAATGCACCTGCTCTTCGCCACCGTACAATACGCATGGTACCATGCTTTCAGCTCTAAGGCTTTTTGCCTCAGTTTTGCCGAGATTTGCTCTTTTAAACCCTATAATCTCCAGGCTTTTCATAAGAATTGAATTGAAATGTAAAAAAAGATTGATTGTTACTTAATGATTGTTAATTGTTTTTAAAGATTTATAACCAGCTTCTATTGAATTTCAACAATTAACAATCAACAACTAACAACAAATTTTATATAAACAGCGAGCTGATAGATTCGTGGGTGTAAACGTTGGTAATGGCCTTGCCGAATAATTCTGACAGCGACAGCACATTTATTTTATCTGAATGGCCACGCAACGGAATAGAATCTGAAACTACAATTTCTTCCAGCACCGAGTTATCTATGCGCTCATACGCCTGGCCCGATAATACAGGGTGCGTACAAACGGCTCGAACTGTGCGGGCTCCTTTCTCCAGTAGTAATTCTGCTGCTTTTGTAATTGTGCCGGCAGTATCTACCATATCGTCTACCAAAACAACATCGGCGCCGGTTACATCGCCAATTACCTGCATAGAGGCAATCTCGTTGGCGCGTTTGCGGTGCTTGTCGCACACTACCATGTCGCACTCAAAAATTTTGGCGAAAGCACGGGCCCGGCCTACACCTCCTACATCCGGAGCGGCGAAAATTAAATTATCGAGGTTAAGCGAGCGCAGGTAAGGTACAAAAATAGCCGAGCCATCTAAGTGATCTACCGGGATATCGAAGAAGCCTTGTATCTGGCCTGCGTGCAAGTCGCAGGTCATTAACCTGTCGGCTCCGGCAGCCTGTAAAATATTTGCAACCACCTTTGCCCCAATGGCAACACGCGGCTTGTCTTTTCTGTCTTGCCGGGCGTACCCGAAATAAGGAACAACAAGGTTTACGTTTTGTGCCGATGCGCGCTTTGCTGCGTCTATCATCAGCAACAGCTCCATCAGGTTATCGGCAGGAGGGAAGAGCGATTGAATAATGAAGACTTCGCAGCCACGAACCGATTCGTTAAAGGAAGGTGAAATTTCTCCGTCGCTGAATTTTGAGATCGTGATGTCTCCAAGAGGAGCGCCGTGAGAAGCAGCAATTTTCTCCGCGATATACTGGGAGGCGCCACCCGAAAATAGCTTTACTTGAAGTACCGGCTGACTTAGAGGCATTGGATGCTCACCGTTTAGGGTTGGTTTAAAAAGATAATCCCGAGTTAATCGGGATTATCTGTTGTTGTCCGACCAGGGCTCGAACCTGGACTCTTCTGAACCAAAATCAGACGTGTTGCCAGTTACACCATCGGACAATCACTGTTACCTTTGGGGTTTCTCCCGTTTGGTGGTGCAAAGATAACACGCTTTTTCTGAAATTCGCAAGCACTGCCCGCAAATATTTTCAGAAATTATTGCGCCATAATACGCGATAGGGCTGTTTCGTATTCATTTTTAGCCTCTTGCGTGTTGGCAAACGTGTCGGCGTCTATTATACAATTAGCAGAAATTACCTTTCCGATGCATGTGTTTTTGATGCCCGCAGCTTTCAGGTTGTCCTCAAAGGCCTTTTGCTTATCGGCTGCTACCGAAACAACAACGCGGCTCTGGCTCTCGCCAAACAAATAAGCGTCTTTCCGAAAGTTGTTATCTGTGCTAATATCAAAGCCCAAACCGTTTGGCATAGCCGATTCTAAAAGCGCGATGTACAATCCGCCATCAGACACGTCGTGCGCCGATACGATCAGTTTATTCTGTATCAGCCCGGAAATTGCCTTCTGCAGGTTATATTCCTCATCCAGATCGAAAGCGGGAGCAGGTGTGTTTTTTACTTTATGCCAGGAGTAAAGATATTCTGATGAACCGAGGTCGTTTTTGGTTTCACCAACCAGGTAAATAAGGTCGCCTTCGTTTTTAAAGTCAAGGCCCATGGCGTTGTCTTTGTTCTCCAGCAAACCCAGCATACCAATAGTTGGGGTAGGAAATACCGGACCCTCGTCGGAAGATTGATTATAGAAACTTACGTTGCCGCCGGTTACAGGAGTGCCAAGTTTTTCGCAGGCTGCTTTCATGCCTTTTATTGCGCCCACAAATTGCCAGTAAACTTCGGGCACGTACGGGTTACCAAAATTCAGGCAGTTGGTTATCGCGATAGGCTCGCCGCCAGAACACACTATATTACGCGCGGCTTCGGCAACGGCAATGGCGCAGCCTTTCTCCGGATCGGCGTTTACGTAGCGGCTGTTGCAATCTACTGTTAGGGCCAGTGCTTTGTCAGAGTCTTTTACTTTTACAAGGGCAGCGTCGGCAGGGCGGTTGGTGGTCATGGTGGCCGTGCCTATCATAGAGTCGTACTGCTCGTAAACCCAGCGCTTGGAGGCTATGTTGGGGTGCGTGGTTAAAAATTGCGCTACTTCTTTCAGGTTTTCGGGTTGCGGCACCTGGTCTATAGAGAATTTCTTTTGCTCGGCAAAGTAAGCAGGCTCGCGGTATTCGCGGTGGTAAACAGGCGCGCCGCCGCCAAGTACCAGATCATCGGCGGGCACATCGGCAACCAGTTCGCCGTTCATGTAATATTTAAGGCGTTCGCCTTCTGTAACAACGCCAATCTGCTCGCAGTACAAATCCCACTTATCGCAAATCTCTCTAATCTTATCTTCCTGGCCTTTCTTCACCACAATCAGCATCCGCTCCTGGCTCTCCGAAAGTAAAATCTCGAACGGCACCATGTTTTGCTGGCGGGTGGGCACTTTATCCAACCATATCTCCATGCCGTGCTTGCCTTTGGCGCTCATCTCGGAGGTAGAGCAGGTTATTCCGGCAGCGCCCATATCCTGCATGCCCACTACAATACCCGCTTCTATCACCTCCAGAGTAGCTTCCAGCAGAAGTTTTTCCTGGAATGGGTCGCCTACTTGCACGGATGGTAATTTATCGGCCGAGGCTTCTGTAATATCTTCCGATGCGAAAGTAGCCCCGTGTATTC
>JAFADQ010000367.1 GCA_023424725.1 Bacteroidota bacterium | reverse complement strand
ACCATTACCTGAGCCAGTTATTCTCACAACTCGAGAACGTAACCATAGAGCGTTATATCATTCTGCAGAAAATAGAGCGCGTAAAAGAACTGCTGGTGTATGCAGAACTAACACTTAGCGAAATAGCCTGGCAGCTGAATTATAGCAGCGTGGCACATTTATCAAACCAGTTTAAACAGGTTACCGGTTTCTCGGCTACAGAATTTAAGAAACTGAAAAGCCACCATCGCAAAAGCCTCGACCAACTAAACTAAGCCTGTTTATTTATGCTGCGATGGCCAAAAAAATGGCCGCTACAGCCTGATATAAATATCTCCTGTTACCCGAATCTTGTAACATTACCCGCAAATACTGTAAGGCCGTAGGTTTGGTTAAGCGCTACCTTTGTATTGTATAGATAAATAAGCAGAAACAATGGCAGCAGATATAAAAGATCCGGACATAAAAACCCAAACCTACCCCGTTACGGGCATGAGTTGCGCCGCCTGCGCGGGCAGTGTAGAATCTATGCTGCAATCGGTGCCTGGTGTAAACAGCGCGGTAGTAAATTATGCCAACAACACGGCGCAAGTTAGTTTTGAAGGCGGAAAAGTTACTCCCGAATCACTTCAAAAAACCATCCGTTCTATTGGTTACGACCTTGTTATTGGCGATGCCGAAGAAGCGAAAATACAAGCCGAAGCGCAAAAAGAAGCCAGTTATCAGGGGCTGAAAAAACGCACTATCTGGGCGGCGGTTTTATCGGCTCCGGTTGCGGTAATAGGTATGTTTTTTCATACCATGCCGTATGCCAACTGGGTTATGCTGGCGCTATCGTTTCCGGTGGTGTTTTGGTTTGGGCGCAGCTTTTTCCGGAACGCGTTTAGCCAGGCGCGCCACGGCAAAGCAAACATGGATACGCTGGTGGCCATAAGCACCGGCGTAGCGTTTATTTACAGTGCGTTCAACACAATTTACCCGCAATTTGCTACCAGCCGCGGACTTGTGCCCCATGTTTATTTCGAGGCGGCCGCGGTAATCGTTGCCTTTATTTTGCTGGGTAAATTGCTGGAAGAAAGAGCCAAATCGAGAACCGGAAGCGCCATAAAAAAACTGATGGGTTTGCAGCCCAAAACGGTAAAAGTGCTTCGCGGCGGCGCAGAGGCAGAAGTGCCTGTTTCGGAAATTGAGCAGGGCGAAATAATAGTGATAAAACCCGGCGAGAAGATTCCGGTAGATGGCGAGGTAAGCTCCGGCAGCTCTTTTGTAAACGAAAGCATGATAAGCGGAGAGCCGCTTCCGGTGCAAAAAGATACCGGGCAGAAGGTGTTTGCCGGCACCGTAAACCAGAAAGGAAGTTTGCAGATTAAAGCGCAAAAAATAGGATCGGAAACGCTGCTCGCGCAAATTATAAAAATGGTAGAGCAGGCGCAGGGAAGCAAAGCGCCCGTGCAAAAATTAACCGATAAAGTAGCCGGAATTTTTGTGCCTGTGGTGCTCGTTATTGCCTTGCTAACCTTTGTTGCCTGGTATTTTCTGTCTCCAGGTCATAATTTCAGCATGGCATTAATTAGTATGGTTACCGTGCTTATTATTGCCTGCCCCTGCGCGCTTGGCCTCGCCACGCCCACTGCAATTATGGTAGGAGTGGGGCGCGGCGCCGAAAACGGAATCCTGATAAAAAACGCCGAAAGCCTGGAACTTGCGCATAAACTGGATGTGCTGGTGCTGGATAAAACAGGTACCATCACCAAAGGCCAG
The DNA here is from genome assembly GCA_023424725.1 of Bacteroidota bacterium. Taxonomy (GTDB): domain Bacteria; phylum Bacteroidota; class Bacteroidia; order Cytophagales; family Hymenobacteraceae; genus JAFADQ01. The sequence goes on along the minus strand of JAFADQ010000367.1, from coordinate 1,052 downwards.
CCCGAAGTTACATCGTTTTTGTGGGCGCCTGGTACAGAATCGCGGCAGCAGGAACTGGCTTCTGTGTTGTTATCTATAGAAGCGCAATCGGAGCACCCGCTGGCAGACGCAGTAATCCGCAGGCTGAAAGAGCAAAATGTAGAAACCGTGCAGGTGGCAGATTTTACCAGCATTACAGGCCGGGGAGTGCAGGCCAGTTATGCCGGAACGCCCTACTTTTTGGGCAACGCAGCCCTGATGAAGGAACACGGAATTACTCTTCCGGACGAATTAATTAAAGCAGGAAAAGAACTTGAAGAGAAAGCCCAAACAGTAGTTTATTTTGCAAACCGGACCCAGGTGCTCGCCCTTATTGCCATGGCCGATACGATAAAAGAAACCTCGGTGGCGGCAATAAAAGAGCTGCAGCAAATGGGCATAGAGGTAATTATGCTTACCGGCGATAACACCCAAACCGCGCAGGCGGTAGCAAAGCAGGTGGGCATTACTAACTTTAAGGCCGGGGTAATGCCAGCCGGAAAGGGCGAGGTTATAAAGCTGCAGCAGGCAAAAAACAGGGTGGTTGGCATGGTTGGCGATGGCATTAACGATTCGCAGGCGCTGGCCCTGGCCGATGTAAGCATTGCCATGGCCAAAGGCACCGATATAGCCATGGATGCCGCGCAGCTTACCTTAATGAAATCGGATCTGCAGCATATCGTTAAAGCAATTAAGCTTTCGGGCGCAACGGTGCGCACCATAAGGCAAAACCTGTTCTGGGCGTTTATTTATAATATAATCGGTATTCCGCTGGCGGCCGGTGTATTGTATCCGGTTTGGGGCTTTACCCTCGACCCGATGATAGCAGGCGCCGCTATGGCATTAAGTTCTGTTTCGGTGGTAGCTAACAGCCTGCGGTTGCGGAGTGTAAAAATATAAAAATGGGGGTTTATACTGGCTGAAGTATAATTAAAAAAGCGGCCAGAGTTTTGCTCAGGCCGCCTTTTTTGTAAATGCTTTTTTGTATTAATACGTAATATTATCTACAGCCAGCACCGACGACAGAATATGGT
>JAFADQ010000316.1 GCA_023424725.1 Bacteroidota bacterium | reverse complement strand
CTAATTGGTAGCTCCATATTGTGGCTCTAACCTGAGCTATCTGGTTCTGGCCGTCAGATTCTGTAAGGATTAAGTAACAATGGCGGTTGCGTTGTATTTGTGCTACTTCGGCAATAATCCAGTATTTATCCGGGAAGGTATACTCCAACACGCCCTGCACTTGCTGCAGAAACTGCGACAGCGAAAAACGCTGATCAGAATCGGGGTCGGAATAAAATGGCTGCATAAATCGGAGTACGAACTTACATAAATAAAACTAATATTTTTAGTCTGATGGCGATGTTTTGCTAAAGAAAAATTGCAAGTGCCTGAAAGTGAAATGTTTTGTTATTGCCGTGCTATTTTTTTAAAAGGGTAGGAGCTGCGGGCAGCAAAAAAGCAGCCGGTAGCGCCCAAATTTGGCCAGGCAATTGGTTCTGAGTAAATAAAACTCCATTAATTTAGCCTCAACTACGCCTGTTTTTGGCCTTTGCAGGTTATTAAATCTGTTTGCCTGTAAGGTCGTAAAAAATGGCCGCTCCGGCAAAACCGGAGCGGCCATTTTAAAATGTAACTAAAGTGAGATTATTTCTTCTCGATTTTAATCTTCGTGTCGTCTGATTTGTACTTGTATTCGCCTTCTTCAGACTTAACTTTGGTATCGCCAGACTTGTACTTCGATTCGTCGCCGTCAGTCTTCATTTTCGTATCGCCCGACTTGTATTTCGACTCATCGCCTTCTGACTTAATGGTGGTGTTATCGTCTTTGTATTTAGACTCGTCACCATCAATTTTCATTTTGGTATCGCCGCTTTTCATTTTAAATTCGGTATCAGAATTTAAATATTTAGCACGGTTTTGTTCATAAGAAGAATACTGATCCGGAGACAAATAAGAGCGCAGTTCGGCATCTGTTTCGCGGTCTATTGTGCTGCGCTCGTTGTACATTCCGGTAGTATCGGTTTGGTAGCGGGTTTGCAAATCGCCATAGCGGCGGCTGCGGTTATAATACGTGGTTTCTACGCGGCGCTGGGTTTCGTCGTTCAGGTTTAGGTCTTGTGCCATTTGGCTGCTGTAACGTGTGGCATTTTCGCGGTACATGGCGTCGTTATCCATATTGCCGGTTTCTGTGCCTTCTGTTTCAATTACCGTTTCGGTTTCTGTAGTTTCTGTTTCGGTTGTACTGGTTTCGGTACAAGAGCTAAATGCAAACGTTCCGGCACAAAGAAACATAATCCAATACTTTTTCATCTTCAGTTTATTTAGTGTATAATGATTGCAACCTGTTTGGTTGCTTATTTAAACTGAGACTTGTACGCAGAAAGTTGAGTATTTGTTGATTAAGATATAAGATTATTTAATTATAATTTACTTTTAACACTAATAACCTACAACTGAGCACTGCACCAGAGGTTTATATTTAAAGCAGCTGTTTAAAGTTTCTATTTCAGGCGCTTCAGAAATTAAACTTTAAATAGCTCCGAAATAAAACTAAAGGTCAAAATACTAATCTAACATTTTCTTCTGAGCGTGCTTTTTAATTTACTATTCAAAAGCTGCGGCGGGCAAAAAACCATGCGCTACAAACCAAATTTACTGTAGTTTTACGCTTTCTGAAACTCAAAAACAGTTATCTCGGGGCGCATACCCACACGGCCCGGATAACCCAGAAAACCAAGCCCCACGTTTACATACAAATACTGCTTGCCCTGTTGGTAAAGGCCGGCCCATTGGTCGTACACGTACTGCACCGGGCTCCACTGAAAACCGGGAATGCGAACGCCAAACTGCATGCCGTGTGTGTGGCCCGATAACATTAAATCTATGTCTTTGTGTTTTGGCAAAACCTGCGCATTCCAGTGCGAGGGGTCGTGCGAAAGCAGCACTTTAAACGGAACATCTTCTGTGCCTTTTGTGGCCTGGCTCAGGTTGCCGTATTTCGGAAAATGCCCTTTGGCGCTCCAGTTCTCTACACCAACAATGGCAATGCGCTCCTGGCCGCGGCTTATTTTATGGTGCGAATTAAGAAGTAAATTCCAGCCCAGTTCGCGGGTTTGCATGGTTTTTAGCCGGTCCAGGTTTTGGCCTTTCATGTCGTCGTTGTCCCAGGCTACATAATCGCCGTAATCGTGGTTGCCCAGCACAGAAAGAACGCCGTCTGTTGCTTTTATCGCGCGCAGCGTTTCCAGGTGAGGCAACAGCTCGTCCGAAATATTATTAACTATATCGCCTGTAAAAACTACCAGGTCGGCCTTTTGTTTATTGATCAGGTTTACTGCTTTGCGCAACGGCTCTGTGCTCCTGAAACTGCCCGCGTGCATATCGGTAATCTGCACAAGGCGGTAGCCGTTAAAAGCCTCGGGTAAATTAGCGAACGATAGCTTTACTTTTCTTACTTTAAAATCGTACGCGCCTTTTACCATGCCATAAATAAAGCCTCCAAAAGGCAATACACCCAGCATTAAAATCGCGGAATTAAAAAACTGGCTGCGCGAAATAGTTGGTCCTGTTTGGGTGGTTTCATCGTGTGTGGTTCCTTTGTAATAAAACCACTGCAACAGTCGCCAGATGTCTTCCATCAGCAGGAAAATTGCGATGAGCAGTTTAGAAACCAGCAGCGCGAAAAGCCCTACCATTATATAGGTGCGTAGGCTAAACGGAATACCCACGCGCACCACGCCCATTAAAAAAACGGTAACAAAACTTAGCGCCGTTAAACCC
>JAFADQ010000309.1 GCA_023424725.1 Bacteroidota bacterium | reverse complement strand
CTTTATCCTCGCCGTAATGCCCGGCCGCATAAAAAGCAATGGGAGTAGGGTAAGCGCCTTTCACCACTAATCGTCCCACCTCACGACGAATCAGATCGGTGTTAGTGCCGTAAATACCGAGCGTGTGCAGGAAAGCCTGCAGGCCGCAAAAAATGCTGTAATACGCCTGCGGAAAAGTCCAGTGCAAAGCATTGCGCAGGTAGCTTTCGTCGCCCAGCTCGCCGGTTGTGCGTAGCGCATATTCGGTGCTCCAGGAGTTAACTAAATGCTGCTTTATCTGCTCCAGGTCGGCAGGCTTTAATTCTGGTTTATGGTTTAAAAAGTGAAACAAATTATATAACGCTTCGGCATCGGCGGAGTGCTCCAGATGGTGGCGGATAGCGAAAAAGTAATTGAGGAAAACCTGAGCAGGAATAGACTTTTTCCAGCGCTCGTCTTTCTGTTGCCCGGTTAGTTCGTCCTGAGGAGGAAAGAGCAGATATTGAGTTGTCATAGCTAGTTTTATCGTTACTATTTTTAACATTACGGCTATGGTTATCGTTCTGGTTTTGACGGATTTTTTAAGGATTTATTAACTGGTAATAAATTGATAATTAGACGATTATTGAGTAATTGTTGAAGTTTTTATTTTGAAGAAAAAACCGTACGGAAATAGAGGAAATTCCGCTAAAAATCTTTCTAAGAAAGGTGACGTAAATCATTGTTCAGGTGTAGTAAATAGTGTTGCTTTGTTAATGGTTCCGGGGCATAGCAACCGCGTATTTTTCTTTAGCTGAATTAATTTTTTTTTGATGAAGCCAATTTATTTCCGGCCAATTTTAAAAGCATGAACTCAACCGATTTATCGTATATATTAAACGAACTGGGCGAAGACCGCGAGCAGTATTTTAATGCCGTTGCGCCGCCAATTTTCCAGACCAGCAACTTTGCTTTTAAAACCGTGGCTGCCCTGCGCGAAGGCCTGCAGCACGAGCCCGAAGTTGTGTTCTACACGCGCGGCAACAATCCCACCACCGACATGCTCGAAAAAAAGGTAGCCGCCCTGGAGGGAGCCGAAGAAGGGTTGGCATTTGCCTCGGGCATTGCGGCGGTTTCGGCGGCGGTAATTTCACAACTTAAAGCCGGCGACCACGTTATTTGCGTGCAGCGGCCATATAGCTGGACGTTTACCTTAATGACGCGCTGGCTGCCACGCTATGGCGTGGAAGTAACCTTTGTGGATGGCAAAAACATTGAGAATTTTAAAAAAGCGCTTCGCTCAAACACCAGGCTTATTTACCTGGAAAGCCCCACCTCGTTTACCTTCGAGCTGCAGGATATTCCGGCCGTTGCCGCTTTAGCCAAGGAGAATAATTGCATCACCATTATCGATAACAGTTATTCCTCGCCAATTTTTCAGCACCCTGTAAAAATGGGGGTAGATATTTCGGTGCAGGCGGCTACCAAATACATAGCCGGCCATTCAGATACCATGGGCGGCATTATTTGCAGTTCTAAAGAGATCATCTTAAATATTTTCGAGAATGAGTACATGACCCTGGGCGGCATCAGTGCGCCGCTTAATTCGTGGCTCATGATTAGAGGCTTGCGCACCTTGCCCTTGCGGATGGAGCGCATCAGCAACACGACTTTGCAAGTTGCCCAATGGCTCGAAAACCATCCAAAGGTAGAAAAGGTGTTCTATCCGTTTTTGCCCAGTAACCCGCAATATGAGTTGGCGCAAAGGCAAATGGCAAAAGGCGCGGGGCAATTCTCGGTGCTGCTTAAAACTACCGATGTTTCCCAAATAGACCTGTTCTGCGATTCGCTTCACCGCTTTTTAATGGCAGCTTCGTGGGGAGGGCACGAGAGCTTAATTTATCCGGTTGCAGCCTCTTACAATTCGGGAAACTACAGATTGGAGTTACCCATAAATATGATCCGGTTTTACATTGGCCTGGAAGAACCACAAGTGCTGCTTGAAGATCTGGAACAGGCGCTGGGTAGGATATCGTAGGGGTGAATGGCATTCGCCTAGTGTCTAAACCAGGATTATCAGGATTAAAGGAATGACAGGATTAGCTTTGTGGTTTTAGGCAGCCACGGCCCTATTTTTGGCCACGGCAGGTCTTAAGCACTTGGTGATGGCTCAACTCGCTAAAGTTAATCGCAGCGTATTAAACTAAACAACCTGTCATCACGAAAAAAGGGCCATTGCCTCTGGTGGCCAGGCGAAAATTTCCTGAATTAGCAACAACAATATCAGTTTATTAATTAAAACCCAAACAAGCTGCAACTGCCAAAAACACACGCAACACAACACAACACAACTCAACTCAACTCAACACCACAACCATAATCCTGTCCTTCCTTTAATCTCACTAATCCCGGTTCAGCCAATCGGGCGAGTGCAATTCACCCTACGATTGCTTTCGTCTTTCTCTCTCTTTTTTTATTAAATTAAATTCGCGGCTACTTTGGCCGGCAATCGCAGTATTTTCCTGTGCGCGGCGGGTTAAATAGGGCATTACAGCTTCTACCGGTCCATAAGGTACGTACTTGGCAACGTTGTAGCCTGCCTTTGCAAGGTTGTAAGAAATATTATCGCTCATGCCGTAAAGCTGGGCGAAATAAATGCTCGGGTCGCCGGGTTTTATGCGATGCCTCTCCATTAGCTCCATGAGCAGGTAAGTACTTTCTTCGTTGTGTGTGCCGTTGCAGATGGCAATACGGTCGGTACGCTCTACACAAAAGGCAAGGGCATCGTTAAAGAGCTTGTCGGTGGCCGCTTTGGTGGGGTTTATCGGGTCGGGTTGGTTGGCGGCTTTGGCTTCGCGACGCTCTTTTTCCATGTAGGCGCCGCGTACAAGTTTTGCGCCAATTAAATAGCCGCCTTCCATGGCGCGTTTGTAGGCTTTCTTTATGGCATTAAGCCTGTCGTGGCGGTATAACTGATAGGTATTGTACACGATAACCTGATGCTCGTTGTAGCGCTCCATCATGGTATCGGCCATTTCGTCTATTACATCCTGTATCCAGGTTTCTTCGGCATCTATAAAAATGCGCACCTTTTTTTGGTTGGCATGGCGGCAAATTTTATCAACACGCTCCCATGCTTTGTCCAGCGCCGATTGCTCTTTTTCGCTTAGCTTTTTCTTGTCCTGGGTTTTTTCCAGAATACCGGAGTCGGCAACGCCGGTAACTTTAAAAACCGAAAAAGGAATAGAAGGAGTAGAAGCGGCTTTATCGATCGTAGCCATTATTTCGGCAGCGGTTTTATCGAAGCTTCTTTCGTTTTTCTCGCCTTCTACAGAATAATCCAGAATAGTGCCGATGCCGTAATCGGCCAGTTCTTTAATGGTGCCTTCGCAATCGGCAATGGTTTCGCCGCCGCAAAAATGATCGAAAATTGTGGGCTTGATGATGAATTTTACCGGCAGGTGAAGTTTAAAAGCCAAATCTACCAGCTTGGTACCGTTGCTAACCAGAAAATTATTGTTCATGGCGGCAAAGAGCCAGTACATTTTAAGCAGCTCGGTGTCTGATTTTGAGGCGAATGCGATAGAAGTATCGTCGAAGGAAACTGTGCGGTTGGCAGCCATGAGTGGTTAAGAAAAGTAGTGCAAATATAACGGAAATTGTGCTTTGTTGCTCTTGTTTTTGAGGCTCGCAGCCCCGAAAAAACAGTTGTGTTTAATTAAAGCTGAGGTAATTATCCGCATAAAAACAGCAACTTTGTGGGCCGAAAAATGTTGTGTCTTTTAGAATGAATTCTGCTACCCGAACCGATTTTTTTTCCTCACATGCCGCACAACATGGC
>JAFADQ010000285.1 GCA_023424725.1 Bacteroidota bacterium | reverse complement strand
TTGTATGGCCGGTTTTGGCGTCGTAAATCCAATCCGGATTTGCTTTCTGTTTAAACTCTTACAGATGCAGAAACGTGTCGCGCAGATTTCGGTTTTCCGGCTCAAAACAATATATAATTTCTTGCGGAATTTCCTGCGGCCGCTCCTCTACATATTACTCAACACGAACCCATCTAAAAGGCGTATTTTTAGCAGGTTTTACATCTGGCAACCACACATATATTTAGCCGCCATTGCCGGGAAATTTATGCAGGGTTAGGGTTTTAGAAATGAGGAGTTGAGGTTCTGATTCTGGCATATTTATGCAGTAAAATCCGGTTTAGGTTGGGTAATGTATAAAAAATCGGATAAGCTAAAACCTTCTTTTCAAAACACCCTTCCCCCTGCGGGCACCAATTTATCGGGTGTTAGCAACACAATTTCTCCGTTTTTATCTGGTAAGCCAAGCACCAGCACTTCCGACATAAAATCGGCAATTTGCCTGGGCTCGAAGTTAACCACGGCCAGCACTTGTTTACCAATTAACTGCCTGGGTTGGTAATGCGCGATTATTTGCGAGCTCGATTTTTTCTGGCCCAGTTCCGGCCCAAAATCTATAGAGAGTTTATAGGCCGGCTTCCGGGCTTTGGCAAACACCTCGGCTTTTGTAATTACGCCAACCCGAATATCTACTTTCTCGAAATCTGAAAACGGAATGCTCATTAGTTAAAAATTTAGAGGCACAAGAATAAGCAGGTTTTTGTAAGCAATTCGGGAAAGTATTAAGACCATCTTTAATTTTTGCATCGTCACAACCTGAAAAATGCCCTCTGCAGGTGTTTTTTTTAAAAGTTAGTGTTTTAATTATGCAAAAAGAAGCTATTATACTTCAGGCCAAACATTAAATTACCCCGAAAACAAAATAGTGGCGCCTTTACGTAATAGCCTGAAAATAAACCTGGCAAGGCAACGTGCCGGTTAATTAAATTGTCTAACCTACTGTAAGAAACAACGTTGCGCCTAAAAGCTGCAAATAAAAAATCCGGGAACAGTATTCTTTTCAACACAAAAAAATGTAAGTTTACATTCTGAGGAATATGTTTACAGGATAGCCTGTATACTTACAAGCCTTAATCAACTAAAAATCATACATTTATTTTAAAAACTATGCTTAAATTATCTACTTCACCCTCTGTGCTGAAGAAGTGGACTGCTCCGGCAAGCGCCGATAATAAATCGGCCAAACAGCGTCTTTCGTTTTTAGCTCTTGCTCTTGGCTTGCTTGCTGCCGGCGATGTAGCGGCCCAAACATCGTATGTTACGGTTCCGGCTACTTTCAACTCCCGGTCTAACAACATGCGCGGCCCGATGACCTCGGCTAACTCTGCTACCGGTACTACAACCTATCAGCGCTCTGCTGCTCTTTACCGCGCATCAGAAATGAACGGGCTTACATCTGGCATGGAGTTCGAATCTATTGGTTTTAATGTCGATACTGCTGCTACCTCTCCTGTATCGGGCAACATGAAAATTTATCTGGTAAATACATCAGATAACACGTTTAGCCGCGCCTTAAACTGGAGCGCGCTTATCTCTACGCCTACCGCCATGACATTGGTATACGATGGCGCCTTTACTATTCCGGCTTCTACCGGTTTTTACGACATCGACTTTACAACCAACTTTAACTATACCGGTGGCGGAGTATACATGGCGTTTGAGTGGCAAACCAGCGACCTGGACCCGGTTCCGGCCTGGTATTTAACCAACAATACCCTTGCGGGCGGCGTAGCTTCGGGCGCCTCCGATGCCGCTTTCCCATCTACGCTGGCTGCTTCCAGCTTCCGTCCGTTTGTTCGTTTCGGCTTTACGCCAGAAGCCAACGATCTGTCTGTGCGCGCTATTCATGCCTTAGGCAAAGTGCCGGATCTTAATGCTACGCTGCCTACACCGGTAAGAGCAACTGTTGTAAACAACGGAACCAACGATTTAAACAACATAACACTTACATTAGATGCAAGCGGCGCCAATACCTATAACACCACCGCTAATATTGCCTCTATTGCTTCCGGCGATACCGCTCTGGTAGAGTTTACGGGCTTTACGCCAACTAACCTTGGAGCTACTACTTTAACTGTAACTGCACCAGCCGACGATCAGAGCGCCAATAACACCGCTACCTGGACCATGACTGTTACAGACTCTACCATTAGCCACCTTCCGGTTGGCACGCAGCCAACCAGCGGCGTTGGTTACGGTACCGGCTCGGGCTTGCTGCTTAACCGTTACGAAGTACAAAACAGCCAAATGGTATATGTACCACGCGTACGTGTGCAAATTGCCAACAACAACAGCGTTATAGGCAAAACCGTATTTGGTGTTGTTGTAGATGCTAACGGCGATATTCTTGGCCGTTCTGAAGACAAAACAATTGCCAGCGGCGACCTGGGCACAATGTTTACCTTCCAGATTAACGATCCGGCTCCTGCTACTGTAGAAGACGAAGTATTTTATGTGGGCCTTGCGCAGGTTGCTTCTGCCACTGCTTACCACCCGGTTGCAACAGCGTCAGAGCCTTTCCCTACGCCTGGTGCGTATTACATTGCCGGTGGTGCAGCTGCACTTAACGGCGGCGTAATGCCAACAGAAAACAACACACTTGGCCGTTTTATTATGGAAGCAGACCTGGTTACAACTCTGGTAAGCGCTCCTGAGGCTATGGTTGCCGAAAAAATGTCGGTTTATCCTAACCCTAACAACGGCGAGTTTAACATCTCTTTTGGTGAGTTTGTTACCGAGCGTGCTAATGTAGTAATTGTAGATGTAACCGGTAAAACTGTTTATTCTAATGTAATAGAAGTAAACGGTACTACTGCTAACGTAAAAACTACCGGCCTTACCGCTGGTGTTTACATGATGCAGGTTACCACAACATCTAACGTTATTACCAAGCAGGTAGTAATTAAATAATCTGTTTTAATTACAGAAACAGAAAGGGAGAGGCTTCGGTTTCTCCCTTTTTGTTTTTAGCAACAGCCCATTACCGATGGTAAAGAATTATGCTGTAATGGCCAAAAAAACACCCGCTACAGCATAACACTTTGCTTGCAAAGCTGTGGATGTGCGCGAATCCAAGCCTGGTATATTCCGTATCTTTGCGCATACTTAATTTTATGCCTGCCACCACCGGTACCGATATTGATGAAGCCGTGCGCCTGCTTTCCGACAACGAGCTGGTTGCCATTCCTACCGAAACAGTTTACGGGCTGGCCGCCAACGCGCTTAGCCCCAAAGCGGTTGTAAAAATATTCGAAGCAAAAAAGCGCCCCTTTTTCGATCCTTTAATTGTGCATATAGGCAATGCTAAGCAACTGCACGAATTGGCGCAAAACGTACCTGAAGAGGCGCTACAACTGGCAAAGCATTTCTGGCCGGGCCCGCTTACGCTAATTCTGCCGCGCAAAGAGCACATTCCGGATATTGTAACCTCGGGCAATACTACGGTAGGCGTGCGCATGCCTAACCACAAGCTAACTTTAGAGTTGCTGCGCCGCTTGCCTTTCCCGCTGGCCGCACCCAGTGCAAATCCGTTTGGCTATGTTAGCCCCACAGAGCCCGGCCACGTAGCCGCACAGCTGGGCAATGCAATTTCTTATATTCTTGATGGCGGCCCCTGCGAGGTTGGAGTTGAATCTACTATTGTTGGTTTTGAGGAAGGCAAACCGGTAATTTACCGCTTAGGAGGCATTGCCGTAGAAGAAATAGAGAAGATAGTAGGAAAAGTAGAATTACAGGTTAACCAATCCAGCAACCCAGCGGCGCCGGGGCAGTTAAAAAGCCATTACGCACCTGGAGTGCCCGTTTTTATAGGCGATATAGACCAACTTATAAAAGAACATAGCGGCAAAAAAGCAGGTGTAATTTCGTTCACTAAAAAATACGATAACCCTGCCATAGAAAAGCATTGGGTTTTAAGCGCCAGCAGAAACCTGAACAAGGCCGCCCGGCGCTTATTTAAAGCTCTCCGCGAAACCGACGAGGCCAATATCGATATAGTACTGGCAGAAAAATTTCCGGAAGAAGGCCTGGGC
>JAFADQ010000254.1 GCA_023424725.1 Bacteroidota bacterium | reverse complement strand
CTACAGGTGTAGCGCTGCTCTCCGGAGCGGCGTGGTTTATCCTGCAATGGCCAAAAAACCGGCCGGTACAGCACAAAACTGTTCTTCCCTCAGATTTTACTTTGCCCTGATAGCCGCCACCGGATCTAGCTTTGAAGCCATCGCGGCCGGAATCATGCCAGACAAAACGCCGATACCCACAGAAACGGTGAGGCCCAACAGCACATTATCAATAGATAAGCCGAGCGGTAAAAAATCTTGCGGAATAAGGGTGAGCAGAAACACGAAAAATATACCAACTCCGCCGCCAATTAAACTCAGAAAAACGCTCTCGAACAAAAACTGAAACAAGATAAACGAATTTTTAGCGCCTAACGATTTTTGTATGCCGATAAGGTTGGTGCGCTCTTTAACCGATACGAACATAATATTGGCAATGCCAAAGCCGCCTACCAAAATAGAAAACCCGCCAATAATGCTGCCCGCAACGCCCAAAACCGCAAAAAGCTGTGTAATAACGCCGGCTATAATTTCGGGCCGGTTTAAAGCAAAATTATCTTCGTCTTTTGGCCGCAAACCTCTAATGCTGCGCATGGCGCCCCGCACTTCGTCTTCCAGCTCAATCAGCCCTTCATCCGATTCCAGACCTTTAACCGCCAGAATTGGTTCTACGCCACTGCTGGAGTGCGAGGCAAACATTTTAGTAAAAACGCCATACGGAATTATAGTATTATTATCGCCGCTGGGAGTGCCCAAAAAGCTTTCGCCTTGTTTCTCCAGCACGCCAATTACCGAAAACTTGTTGCCTCTAAACTTAATTTCTTTGCCCACTGCTTCCTGCCCCGGAAAAAGCGCTTCGGCAACGTTGGCGCCAATAATAGCGGCCGGCTTTGCTGCTTCTATTTCGCCCTGGGTAAAATAGCGACCTTCCTGCAGCCGCACATCCGACACGCGATCGAACCCGAAAGAAATGCCCTGAATTACTACGCCGTCTATACTATTATTCCGGAACTTAAACGTGTTGCCGCCTTTGGTCCAGAAAATAGCCATTCCGTTGTGGTTTGTGAGGCGTTTTTCCAGCAGTTTAAATTCCTGCAGCGAAGGTACGGGCCGGTTCATGTATTTCCACCACGGGTATTCGCCGCCAAAAACCCATGGCCATTTTTGCACATAAATTACCTTTTCGCCCAGAAACGACATACTTTCGCGGAAACTTTTCTCTAAAGAATCTACCACTGTATACACCGAAATAATAGCAAATATGCCAATGGTAACCCCCAGCAGCGATAAAGTAGTGCGCATGAGGTTAGATCTAAGCGCCTGCCAGGCAAACTGAAAACTCTCGAAAACAAGGCGCAGGTACAGCAGCATGTGTTATTTTTGGTGTGGTTGGGTTATTCAAATATACGGTAAAGGTATAAACAATAGCGCAGCGCCGGTATGTTTTCCTGTAGCCGATTTTGGTTGTAGCGCACGTTTTTCTGGCCGCCGCAGGGTGCGGGGTTCTTAAAATTTTATAAGAATAAAAACAGGCAATACCTTTGGCGCAGAGTTGCAAAGGGCAAAAAAGGCAGCACCAGAAACCAAACCGCAATAATAAGATGTAACCAAACTATAAAACCTGCGAAAAACTGGCATGCCGCCTTAAAATTTTGTACCTTTGCGGGCTGCAATAAACCCAGCTATATTCTACCCAAGAGCCTGTCTATGAAATTATCCGAATTTAAGTTTGATCTTCCACAGGAGCTGATTGCCACCCATCCGACACCAAACCGCGACGAGTCGCGCCTGATGGTAGTGCACCGCGACAGCGGCAAGATCGAGCATCGTGTTTTCAAAGATGTTTTAGAATACTTTGATGATGGCGATGTGCTGGTGGTAAACGACACCAAGGTTTTTCCGGCCCGTATGTACGGCAACAAAGAAAAAACCGGCGCTAAAATAGAGGTTTTCCTGCTTCGCGAACTAAACAAAGACCTGCACCTGTGGGATGTGCTGGTAGACCCGGCCCGTAAAATACGCGTTGGCAACAAGCTTTATTTCGGCGACAGCGACCTTGTTGCCGAAGTGATAGACAATACCACCTCGCGCGGCCGTACCATTAAATTTATTTTCGACGGTACCGACGAAGAGTTTTACAAAACCATTTACAGCCTGGGCGAAACACCGCTTCCGCGCGACATCATGCGCGAAGCAGAGCCCGAAGATAAAGAGCGCTACCAAACCATTTTCGCTACGCACACCGGCGCGGTGGCAGCACCAACTGCCGGGCTTCATTTTACCCAGGAAATATTAAAGCGCCTCGAAATTAAAGGTGTAGATATTGCGCCCGTTACGCTGCATGTTGGGCTGGGTACTTTCCGCCCCGTCGATGTAGAAGATTTAACCAAGCATAAAACCGATTCTGAGAATTTTCAGGTTAACGAAGAAACCGTAAAAGTGGTAAACCGCGCGCTGGATAACAAAAAGCGCGTTTGCTCGGTAGGCACTACTACAATGCGCGCGCTCGAGTCGTCGGTTTCTGCGCATGCCCGCCTAAAGGCAAACCAGGGCTGGACCGATAAATTTATCTTCCCTCCTTACGAGTTTAAGATCGCCAACACGCTTATTACCAACTTTCATTTGCCAGAGTCTACTTTGCTGATGATGACGGCCGCTTTTGGTGGATACGACCTCATTAAAGAAGCTTATGCTATTGCCATGAAAGAGAAGTACCGTTTCTTTAGCTACGGCGACAGCATGCTGATTATTTAATTTTTAGTTGATTGTTGATCTACTTTAAATAGAAACAAAAAGAGCTTCTTTAACCGGAAGCTCTTTTTGTTTGGCACGATCCCGATTTCAATTTTCAGGAAAAAACCGGCCGCATTAAATTTAACCGGGCTAAAAAACTTATACGTTTACACTAATCGGTTTACTCCCTTACCTTTGCCGGGTGACAGATCAATTACCAAAATTCGCGATTATAGTAGCCGGAGGCAGTGGCAGCCGCATGAATTCTGCTGTACCAAAGCAATTTTTGCCTCTCGCAGGTTTGCCCGTGCTAATGCATACGCTGCTAAAGTTTAAGGATGCAGAACCCTGGGCAGAGATTTTTCTAACCTTACCCTCCGACCAGATAACTATTTGGCGGCAGCTCTGCCAGGATTATAATTTTGATGTAAAACATACCGTAGTAAATGGCGGCGCTACCCGCTTTGGCTCGGTGCAGAACGCGCTAAAATTGCTGCCCGCTACCAAGGGTCTGGTAGCAGTGCACGACGGGGTACGGCCACTTGTTTCGGTTAAGGTTATACAAGAATCGTTTAAAGCGGCGGCACAACACGGCAGCGCTATAACGGCCGTTCCGGTAAAAGATTCGGTAAGGCAAATTACAGAAAGCGGCAGCCAGAATATAAATCGCGATTTGTTAAGGCTGGTGCAAACCCCGCAAACGTTTAAGCTTGAGCTGCTCTGCGAGGCTTTTGAAAAAGCAACCCACAACCAGTTTACCGACGATGCCAGCGTGGCCGAAGCTGCGGGGCACAAAATTCACCTCATTACAGGCCAATACAGCAACATAAAAATTACCACGCCCGAAGATATGCTGCTGGCCGAAGCTTTATTAAGAAATGAAGGTTGATGATGTGCACAGGTTCCCTTGGCGGATTTCCTTGTGCCTGCCGAAGACAAACTTAGGAAAGCCCGGAAATAGAATTTTCGCTACCGCGAAAGGCACAAGGAAACCCTTGCGCCAGGGCGTTTGTTCTTTAGATTCAGATCCTTCAGCCCTCTTCTCCTTTCTCCAGAAAGGCCAGGTTTTCTTCTACCACTTGCCTGCTTAGCGGCTCCAGTTTTGGTTTGGGTTTCGATACATTCAGCAAAAAACCCTTTACATTGTAGAGGTTATAAATATCGTGGGTAATGCAAAGCACGGTGCGCTGGTGTTGCTCTACTGCCTGGCCCAGCATGCGGTATAAGCGGCTGCGGTTATAAATATCGAGCTGTTGGGCTGGTTCGTCCAGGAGCCAGATTTTGGCGTCCTGCACCATTAGCTGGGCCATCCAGACCAGTTGCTGCTCTCCGCCCGATAGTAAATTTATATCTCTTTCGGCCAGGTGCAGCAGGCCAAACTTTGCCAGCGCCTGGTTTGCAAGGTCGTAATCGGCGGCGGAGTAATGCTCGAAAAAGCGTTTAAAGCGGTAGCGGCCCATCACCACCAGATCGCGCACGGCCACCGGAAACCTGAGCTCGTTTTTTTGGGGCAGGTAAGAGCGCACACCGGCAAGCTGCTGCGGCGTGTAGCTTTGCACCGGCTGGCCCATTACAGATATTGCGCCTTTAAACGGAATTTGCCCCAGCAGGGCTTTAAACAAAGTAGTTTTGCCAGAGCCGTTATGGCCTGCAACGGCCAAAAAACAGGGCCCGGGCAGGGAAAAAAAAAGATTGTGGATCAGAACATTCTGTTCATAACCCACAATCAGATTTTGCACCTCCAGCACCGGAGGCAAAGCGCCAGCCCCAACGGGACTGTTCATTAATATTCGTCTTCGTTGAACATGAAGTCTTCTTTGGTCGGATAATCCGGCCAAACTTCTTCAATGCTTTCGTAAGGTTGTCCGTCGTCTTCAAGCGCCTGCAGGTTTTCTACAACCTCCATAGGTGCGCCCGAGCGAAGCGAATAATCAATCAGTTCGTCTTTAGTTGCCGGCCATGGAGCATCTTCCAGATAAGAGGCCAATTCTAGTGTCCAATACATTTCGTAATCTCCTTGTTATACCGCGTTTTAAAAGGTTCGCAAAAGTATAAAATTAAAGCGCTTTTGCAAGCTTTTTAGTTTGTTTCGGTAAAGTTTTTTTTAGTTCTTTTTTGTATCTACTTGCTGTAACACGTTTAGGTTACTTTTTATTGCCTGAACATGTAATGAATTCCTACTTGCAAACCACCAAAAGCCGCTGTCCGGAGTTCCCTTTTATAAAGCGCATCTTCGGTTTCTGTAGGTGGCACGGGCGGTGTATGCGTATTTTTATAGGTATCGGCAAACTTTACTCCTCCTTTTTCTTCTCTTATCTCTGTAAAGTTATAGCCGGCTCTTAAATTAGCGCTCAGGTATACGTTTTCGTTAAAATAAATATCGGCGCCAAACCCAACTAAACCGCCTACTGCCATATTATTAAATTGGTAACGGCCGTTTTCGTTGGTAGAACCAATTAAATACTCCAGCCCCGGCGTTACAGTTTCCAGGTGGTTGCCTTCGTAATTTATAGTAGCCTGGTTAAAAGTTTCTATATCCTGCGCTTTAGACAAAAACGAAATTTGCGGACCAAACATAAACGTAAACCTGGCTTTTCCTTCGCCGTTCTGCATCTTAAATAAAAGGGGCAATTGCCAGTAGCGCAGGTTTATTTCTTTTTCGCCAATGGTAGTATAATCTCCTCCGGCAGTAGCAATATGGTTTATATCAAACTTCTGCTCCATATTGG
>JAFADQ010000233.1 GCA_023424725.1 Bacteroidota bacterium | reverse complement strand
GTACAAGCCCAGCACCACCAGCGCGATAATGGCGGCTTTACCAATATCCGGAGTGGCAGAGAAAATTTCCTGTACTTTTAGTTTCCAGTTTTGTGGCAGCCAGTGCACTAAAAACCCCAGCAAAATCAAACCAAAAACCGGAGCGTAAGCCGGCAGCATTTGCGGTATTAATTCTGGCTGAAAACGGGTGCCGATGCGGGTGAGAATTTGCTCTACAGTTAAGAGGTCGGAAGCCCGGAAAAAGATCCAGCAGAAAGCTACGAAGTGAAAGGTAATAAAGCGGCCAGTAATGCGGCTGTACCAGGAGCCGGCGGTGGCGCTGCTGCCGGTAATCTCCATCCAGAGTTTATGAAAAGCTAAGGCCAGGCCATGCAAAGCTCCCCAGATAATAAAGCGCAAATGCGCGCCGTGCCAGAGCCCGCCCAAAAGCATAGTAATAAACAGATTTACATACTGCCGCACTTTGCCTTTCCGGTTTCCGCCAAGCGAAATGTAGAGGTAATCGCGGAGCCAGGTGCTGAGCGAAATGTGCCAGCGGCGCCAGAAATCTGTAATGCTAACGGCCATGTACGGCGCGTTAAAGTTTTGCGTAAGCCGGAAACCCAGCAGCAAGGCCACACCAATGGCAATATCGGTATAACCCGAAAAATCGCAATATATCTGGATACTGTAGCCGTACACACCCATTAAATTCTCGAAGCCGGAATAGTTAAGCGGCGATTCGAAAACACGATCTACAAAGTTGGCAGAGATGTAATCGGAGATCAGGATCTTCTTCGCCAGGCCGTTGATGATCAGGAAAATAGCGGTGCCGAACTCTGCTTTGCTGAGGTTGTAGGGCTTGTAAATTTGCGGAACGAATTCTGAAGCGCGCACAATGGGGCCGGCCACCAACTGCGGGAAAAAACTCACGAAAAAGGCAAAGTCCAGGATGTTGCGCACAGGCTCAATATCCCTGCGGTACACATCTATGGTATAACTAATGGTTTGGAAAGTGTAGAAAGAAATACCGACGGGAAGAATAATGCTGCCGATGTCGAAGTTAGTGCCGGTAAAAGAATTGCTCCATTGCGCGAAGTAATCTATGGCTACCCAACTTGTGCCGAATAGTTGATTAATCTGCTCTGTGAAAAAAGACGCGTACTTAAAATAAGCCAGCAAGCCCAGGTTTATGAGCAGACTTGCCGCTACGTAAAATTTGCGCAGACTTTGCCTTTTCGATTTTCCGATTTGCAGCGCCAGCACAAAATCTACAATAGTAGAGAACAGCAGCAAAAAGAAAAATAGCCCGCCCGATTTGTAGTAAAAAAACAGCGAGAAACCCAGCAAAAAGATATTGCGCGGCCGTATGGTTTTGTGCAAAAACTGGTACAGCAGTACAATGCCGGCAAAGAAAGCCCAGAACAGCGCCTGCGTAAAAATGAGCGGCTGATCGGGGTCGTATGTAAATATATCCCGGATCGGTGTAATCAAATCCATCTTTCTACTGACCCGCTTGCGATTTTAAATTCTGCTCCATCCAATCTTTATATCCTGCCATTAGCGCATCGAAAAGCAGATCGCCTTGTAAAGAATAGCCTTTGTTGCTGTAATGCACGCGGTCTTTAGCGGCAAGTCCGGCCAGTTTCCATTTGTTTATCGAGCGGAGGCCGCCCATGAGTTCATACAAATCCCAGGCGGCGGCTTTTTGGCCGGTGGCGAGGGCTTTTATGGCCTCACCAGCTTGCGGGATTTTAGTATTAATGTATTTGCCCTGGTAGCAATCGCCGGGAGTGGTGAGCAGAAACGAGGCGTTAGGTGCAGCCTGCTGTAATCTTATAAGCAACAACTCAGTGGCAACCCGGAAACTATCGGCATTAAATTTTGGCGAAAAAGCATCGTTTGTACCCAGCGAGATCACGATTAAATCGGGCCGCAACAGCGCAACCTGTTCGGCCAGTTTCGGGCTGCGGAGCCAGGCGGTGGCATCGGCGCCGTTTACGCCCGAATGATGGTAAACAAGGCCGGTATCGCTGTTCTCTAACACTACGCCCTGCAAGGTAAAGCTGTTTTGCAACGAATCTGTTTTGCTGAAGGAAAGGGTGATCTCGTCGGTAGTTTCGGGAAGCACAAACTCGGCAATTCCGGGTTGGCCGGGGCTAACAGGAAAAAGGCGGGTGCTGCGGTGGAAGCCGGTAAGCAAAACAGGCTGGTAACTACTATCGGAGGCGGAGTAAAATACCCGCACCCACTGCACCGGGTACACTTTGCCGGGTATGCGGCTGGAATTAATGGTAATGCTGGCCAGCGTATCTTCAGTAGTAACCGTTATGCCTGACAAACCCCAGTCGGAAGTTTTGCCGCGACTGATGTTTTTCTTGTTGCTCCAGGTGCCCGAGTACGTTACTTTGTAGTTATACGGGTTGTTGGTTTTGGCCACCGGATACGGGAAAACAAAGCCGCGCCCGCCGTTGCCAAACAGGCTGTCGTGCTGTAAATGGCTCCGCAGTTGCCCCGAAAAAACATCGGCCTGAATGTGCGAATCGCCAAGGTGCAGCACCTTAACCTTGTGCCTTTTCCGGGTTTGTAACGATTGCAGCGCGGCATAAAAGTTATCGAGGTTTTCGTTGTTGAGGATAACGTTTTTTTCGTGCCTGATAAAAGGATATTCGCGGGAGGCGGTTTGGGCGTCTACAGTGCAGGGTAATAAC
>JAFADQ010000215.1 GCA_023424725.1 Bacteroidota bacterium | reverse complement strand
GCCCAGGGTTTGGGATAATCCGGCCCCGAAAACATCGGCCTGGTTGTAGCCTCGCAACCGCATTTTTGCTTTGTGCAGCGGCACCGGAACAGAAAGATCGAACTTATCTGACAACCCGGCATTTTGTAAAGAAGCGCCGTACCAATTGCCTAATAACAGGCCCAATTCTTTTGCGCCCTTATATTTAAACTTGTGCAATATTTGCTGTACACGGCCTTTTGGGGTAAATGTTAAATAGGCTAATGCGTACTCTATCGGGATCTTTCCCCAGAAACGCATGCTCAGGGCGTTGTCGTGGCGGAGGTGATAATCGGTATAAGGTAGGTTAACGGCGCAGGCAGTGCAGATCATTTTTTCGCCTTTTACCACCGGATCGGAGCAGGCCAGGCAAAAAACCGGAAACACCATATCTACAAAATCACTGAAAATCTCCCGTGCGAGTTGCATTGGCACACCAAACCATTAGTTCGTATCTTTACAAACGGTAGTGGCACAAGAGTTCAGTTTTTAGCTGAATTATCTAAAGATTAATGTGTTACTAATACCAAATAAGCTGCTAAGGCCAATTTTTGGTGCGTTACGGCCTGATTTTTGACTTCAGCAGCTTTATAAATTTTGGAACTTAATGAGCCAGGTACAGGAATTTAACGATTACCGCGCCCGCATGAACAACCGCATTCTGGGCTCGGATAACTTAGTGATGAAGCGGTTTTTTAACCTCGATTCTAACGCATACGCCGAGGGGGCGCTTTCGGTAAAAACCAAAGAATTGCTCGGTTTGGCATGTTCTATGGTGTTGCGCTGCGACGATTGCATTAAATACCACCTTGGCAAATGTTACGAATGCGGCGTTACCGAAGCAGAAATACAAGAAACCTTCAGCATTGCTACTATTATTGGCGGTTCTATCGTGATTCCGCATTTGCGCCGCGCTACTGAATATTGGGATGAACTGAACATCAGCCAAAAACCGTTGTACACATGATGATTGTAACAGAAAACAAACCAAAAATTACCCGCACCCAAAGAGAAGTTGAAGAGCTTGACCAACGCTGGGCCCAGCTTATGTTCGATATGACAGTGCGTTTTGGCAAGCAACCCGATTTAAATGCAATGCTCTTCTTAATCGGGATTCAGGAACTGGGCCAGGGAACAGGCGAATATACCAAAGAACAAAAGCAGGACTTAATGCATATTGCCACCTGCAAGCTTTTTAGCTTATCTGGATATTATGAGTTTACAGGCCGCGATGAGCAGGGTTGGCCTCATTATACTTCTATAAAACCTATTCCGAATTTACCACTTAAAGAGCAGGAGAAAATTCTGCGTTGGCATATTCTGGAGTATTTCGAGCAGGAGATATAAACATAATGTTCCACATGAAACGTTGATAACTTGTGAATAATAAAACCTGCAAAGGCCAAAAAAAACGGTGTTTACAACCTAAAGATAAATTTATTAACCTACTAAGCATTAAACATTTAAAAATGATGATGATTTCCGAAAAAAGGCTTATCAACATCGGTTTTGCAACAGAATAGCTGTAGGTTATCAACAAAATAAAACGTGGATAAGCTAAAATGAAGATAATTACTTACAACGTAAACGGAATCAGGTCGGCGATAAACAAAGGCTTTATAGATTGGCTGAAGGCGGCAAATCCGGATGTTTTGTGCCTGCAGGAAATAAAGGCTACCGAGGAGCAGATAGAAAAAGCGCACTTCGAAGAACTGGGCTATCAGGTTTTTGTGCATCCGGCGGTAAAGAAAGGCTACAGCGGTGTTGCTATTATCACTAAAATAAAACCCGATAACGTTTGTGTGGGTTGCGGGCTTGAGCATATAGATTTTGAAGGCCGCGTTTTGCGTGCCGATTTCGGCGATGTATCTGTTATGAGCGTATACTTGCCGTCGGGCTCTAGTGGCGATGAGCGCCAGGGATTTAAGATGCAATGTTTAGCTGATTTTGAGCGTTATATAACAGAGGTCCGGAAAGACAGAGAAAAGCTGGTGATCTGTGGCGATTATAATATTTGCCATCAACCGATCGATATTCATAACCCAAAATCGAATGCCAACTCTTCTGGCTTCTTGCCGGAAGAACGCGAATGGCTTTCAGGGTTCTTAAACAGCGGTTTTATCGATACGTTCCGGCATTTTAACCCCGAGCCGCACCAATATACATGGTGGAGTTTCAGGGCAAATGCGCGAAACAAAAACCTGGGCTGGCGAATAGATTATAATCTGGCAACCGAAAATTTGCGCGATAATTTAAAACGTGCCGCCATTTTACCGGAAGCCAAACATTCTGACCATTGCCCGGTGTTGCTGGAGTTGGAGTTTAATTGATAATGCTCACGAAACAATGAAATATCAAAATATGATGTCATTGCGAGCGATAGCGTGGCAATCTGGTAACTACGAGTGATAATTAACGGTTTTATTATCACTCGTAGTTACCAGATTGCTTCGTGCCTCGCAATGACAGTTGATTTTAACTTTGAATCGCTAAAAAATACTTTCAATTTAAATGTGGAAACATAACAAGAGCGTTCCTAAAAGCTTAAAAAGCTGAAAGCCTGCAATACCTAAGCATGGGTATCTCCCCATGTTTCGCAACCAATTCAGTCCTTATACCTTATACAAACTACCTAATATCAAAATATGACCCCTGATGCTTCGTTACAAGCTGTATTAGAAAGGCTTCAGGCTTTTAAGAAGAAATATTATCTTAATCAACTGATTAGGGGAGGTATTTTTACGCTCGGCTTGCTGCTTTCGCTGTTTCTGGTGTACACCACTCTGGAGCATTTTATGCGCTTCCCGTTTGGGGTAAGGGCATTTTTGTTTTTTTCGTGGCTTGGCGTGGCAGTTTTTGCCCTTTACAGGTGGGTTTTAGGCCCTGTTACAGGCTTATTTAATTTGCGAAAAGGCCTTTCTGATGAAGAAGCCGCGCAGCAAGTCGGCCTGTTCTTCCCCGAAATAAAAGATAAGCTCCTTAATACCTTACAACTGCGCCAGCAAAGCGCCGAAAATGCGCTAATAGCGGCCAGCATAGAGCAAAAATCGCGGCAACTAACAGTATTTAAATTCGCCGATGCTATTAAACTAGACGAAAACAAAGGCCGCCTGAAATATCTCTACATTCCGCTGGGCATTATTTTATTACTGATAATGGTGTATCCGGCGTTGTTGGTAGAAAGCAGCAGCCGCATTGTGCAGTATAACAAAAGTTTCGCGCCTAAAGCGCCGTTTAGTTTCGAGATAATTAATAAAGATTTAACCGCTTACCGTAACGAAGATTTTGACTTGCAGGTAGCTGTAG
The DNA here is from genome assembly GCA_023424725.1 of Bacteroidota bacterium. GTDB lineage: Bacteria > Bacteroidota > Bacteroidia > Cytophagales > Hymenobacteraceae > JAFADQ01. Next base: position 1,489 of record JAFADQ010000215.1, on the reverse strand, counting down.
AAGGCGATATGCTGCCCTCTGAAGTATATATTCTGCATAGCGGGCGCCGGCAATTGCTGCAGAAATCCGGAAATGGTAAATACAACTTCACCTTTAAGAAAATACAGAAAGCAGTTCCGTTTACATTAGAAGGCTCGGGCTTTTTATCGGATTCTTATTTGTTAGAATTGCGCTCGCGGCCGAATCTGAAGAATTTCGACATTCATGTAAATTACCCCGATTATTTGGGCAAGCCGAAAGAAGTAATTAAAAACACAGGCAACTTAACCGTACCCGAAGGCAGCACGCTGGAATGGCGTTTTAATGCTTCCGAAACCGAAACCCTGGCGCTAACCTTCGATAACCCAACCGAAACTTTAGCGGCGAAGCGTAACGGCGAAATATTTACGTTTACGCGCCGCGCCATGCAAAACGAAGAGTATGCTGTAAGCCTCAAAAACCAGCACAGTACAAACAAAGAAGACATTAAATACCAGATCAGCACGATTCCAGACCGCCACCCCGATATTTCGGTAGAGCAGTTCCGCGACACCTTGCTGTATAATTATTTGGTGTTGGGCGGAAACGCTTCAGACGATTACGGAATTACGCGCCTTAACCTGCATTACCGCATCTTAAAAGACCAAAACAAGGCTGCAAGCACCAATTATAAGGCCATCCCCATTAAATTCGACCGTAAGCAACTGGGCCAGACCTATTATTTGCAGTGGAGCCTGGATACGCTAAAGCTAAATGCCGGCGATAAAATTGAGTATTTTGTGCAGGTGTGGGATAACGACGGAATTCGTGGCCCGAAAGCTGCCAGAACGCGTACTTTGGAGTTTAAACTGCCTACCAAGGCCGAGGTGCGGAAAGACATTGCCCAGAACGCCGAAAACCTGGAAGCGCAAATGAACAAAGCGCTGAAAGATGCCAACAAGCTGCAGGCCGATCTGAAAAAGCTGGAAGAAAAGCTGAAAACCAAAAAAGAACTATCGTGGCAGGATAAAAAACAGCTGGAAGAGCTCTTAAAGAAGAAAAAAGAACTGGAAGAGCAGGTGCAGCAAATGCAGGAGCAAAGCAAACAGCTTAACCAAAAACAGGAGCGCTTTGACGAGCGCAGCCAGGAACTGGCCGAAAAAACCAGGCAACTGCAAAAACTAATGGACCAGCTGCTTGACGACGAAACCAAAAAACTCTACGAAGAGCTGGAGAAACTTTTGCAGCAGGAAAAAATGAACGACCCAGAGCTGCAGAAACTTCTGGAGAAAATGGAGAAGAAAGAAAGCACTTTGGAAGAAGAGCTTGATCGTGCTTTGGAAATGTTTAAGCAACTGCAATTCGAGAAAAACCTGGAGCAGGCCATAGAAAAGCTAAACGAGCTGAAAGAAAAACAAGAAGAACTGGGCGAAAAATCGGAAGACAAAAAAGCCGACTCTAAAGAACTGGAAAAAGAGCAGGAAAAGCTAAACGAAGAGTTTAAGGAAATGAAAAAGGAGCTGGACGAACT
>JAFADQ010000214.1:12500-16710 GCA_023424725.1 Bacteroidota bacterium | reverse complement strand
GCCCATGGGGCTATCCATATACAACTGCACTTTGGGCAGCATTTTGCGCCGCTTCAATTCCCAGAGCAGTAACATGAGCATTTGGGCGCGTTGCAGGGCAAAACTTGGTATAATTACGGTGCCGCCGCGCTCGTAGGTTTGATGAATGATGTGGGCGAGTTGCTGCATTTCGTCTACCTGCGGGTGCAGGCGGTCGCCGTAGGTGCTTTCCATTACCAACACATCGGCGCGGGTGGGGCGTTCGGGGTCTGGCAGCAAGTGGTCGTAGCGGCGGCCAATATCGCCGGAAAAAACGATGCGCCGGTTTTGGGTTTCTATTTCTATAAAAGTAGCGCCCAGCACGTGGCCGTTGGGTTGCATCCGGAACCGGAAATCATCTTCTAACTCAACCCAATTATCGGTTTTTATAATATGAAGCAGCGGCAAAGTGCGTTCTACATCTTTGGTATCGTACAGGGGCAGGGCGGGTTTGTGCTCGCTAAAACCCTTTTCGTTAGCCAGGGCGGCTTCTTCTTCCTGCAGTTTGGCGCTGTCGCGGAGAATTATGCCGGCGAGGTGCGCGGTAGGGGCGGTGCAATACACGGGGCCGGTAAAGCCATGTTTTACCAAAACAGGCAAATACCCCACATGATCGAGGTGCGCGTGCGTGAGAAGTATTGCTTTTATTTTTCGCGGATCGAAGGGCGGAATGGCCCGGTTTTGCAAACGCAGTTTCTTAAGGCCCTGAAAAAGTCCGCAGTCTATTAAATACTGGCTGCCGTTGCTGTTTAACAGGTATTTAGAGCCGGTTACGGTGCCCGATGCTCCAAAAAATTGCAGCGAAAGCGAAGATGCAGGGTTGGCCATGTGTTGCGAAGTTTAGATCAGATTACATCTATAATGATACAGCTTTTTTAACCGAAAAGCGCGCAAAGGTTGCCGCAAGGTTAGTGAAGGATTCTTCCGCACAATTTAATGCGGCAATTAGTTGGGCTGCAACGGGCAAAAAAATGGTTGTTGCAGCCCAAAAAAGTTATTATAATGTAACTGATGATTAGCAGGTGATTTTACCAGCGTTCTATCAGTTTGGGAAAAGCGCGTCTAAAAGGCCCATGTTACTGCCTTTTCTCTTCAACACCAAGGTTGGTATTTTTGGGTTAAGGCGGATTAATTTTTCGGCTACGCTGCCGATAAAAAACGACGAAACAGCGGTGCGCCCCTGCGAACCGATGAGCAGGAGCGAGGGCTGCACTTCCCTGATAGACTCCATAATGCCTTCCTGAATGTTGCCGTCGGGGTTAAGCACAAAGCGGCAGGGCAGTTGCTCCTGGGGTATATTAAGTTCGCGGCAAAACTGGTAATAGGCTTTGGTGGCATTAAAGCGCATTATCTCGGCAAACTGATCGAATGTTTTGCCGGTTTTATAGTAACCAATTGGCACTTCGTATACGTGCTGCAACAATAATTTCGCGCCCGGAATTTGTTGTTGCAAGGCCAGCGCCGATAATACTACCTGCTGAGAGAATTTCGAAAAATCTACCGGCAATAATATAGTGTTAAGTTGCGCCGGGGCCATTTCCGGCACCAGCAGCACCGAGCAATCCGATAACATGGCCACCCGTTGCGGGCCAATGCCGCTGCCGCCACGCGCCATTTTAAGCCCGAAAACAAACAAATCTATTTGTTTTATGCGCGACCACCGCAGCAGCTCTTCTGTAGGCTGGCCTTCTTTCACCTCGAAATGGATGTTAGTGGCGCAATCGGGCGAGAGAAGCTGTGCGGTAGCTTCCTGCATTTGCCTCACCAGCAGCTCGTCGGGCGGTATGTTATAGTTTTCGCGTGTGGGCAGCGGGCCGTCTATATCTTCCAGATCTTTGTAAACGTGCACGAAATAAAGCACCTCTGGCCGTAAAAGGCGGCAAAGCGAATTGGTATACCGTATAAGCGCCTCGTCTAAATAAGAAAAATCGAGGGCCACCATTAATCTTTTAAAAGGATACATCGCGGTCGGGTTTGCGTGGTTGTGGGTTTGCCGGATAATGTACTTCCTGCTCGTCTGTAGCAGAGCAAGAAAGTTGTGGTACCGGTTAGCCGTTTATAATACCGGCAAGCACATTTTAATATGCCTGCTGCTGCGCGAAGTTATGCATTTGGTGCAAAAGGCGAAGCTGCAGAAGGCAAAAAACGGTGCATTAGCGGGCAATAAGGCCGCCGTCTACTACCAGTTCGGTTCCGGTAACATAGCTCGATTCGGCAGAAGCCAGGAACAACGCCGCGTTCGCGATCTCGTTGGCGGTGCCCATGCGGCCCATGGGGCACATGTTTTTCAGCACCTCGTCCATGCCTTCCATATTCACCATAAAATCGGTCATGGGTGTAAGCACGCCGCCGGGGTGTATAGAGTTTACTCTTATATTATAAGGAGCGAACTCTACCGCCATATCTTTTGTGAGCAAACGCAGGCCGCCTTTAGATGCCGTATACGCGGCTCCGTTTCCGCCTACATTGCCCGCAATAGAGCCAATGTTAACAATAGCGCCGCCGCCAGCAGCCTTAATATGAGGCAAACAAACCTGCACGCCTATAAACGGACCGGTAAGGTTTATGGCAAGCACCTTATCCCACAATTCCTGTGTGGTGGTTTCGGTAGTAGCGCCCGGAGGGTAAATGCCAGCGTTGTTAATTACTATATCTATCTTTCCGAACAGCGAAATGGCTTTTTCGGCTACGGTTTGCCAGTCTTTGCGCGAAGCTACGTCGTGCGTCATAGCTTCTATGCTGGTGGCCTTGTTTTTGGCCTCTGCAACCCACGAAGTTAATTTTTCGGTTTGCACATCGGTAGCCAATACTTTAGCGCCTTCTTTGGCAAATAATAAAGCAATGGCTTTTCCCATTCCGCCCGCGGCTCCTGTTACTATAGCTACTTTGTTCTGCAGTTTGTTCATGGTTGTGGTGGTTTAGTTTAGGCAAAGTTGGCTTCTTTCTGTATGCTTTTAAATGAGGATCATCAGTTTTGGGGTTGAGAGATGTCAGTGGGAGGGCTACGATTATGACTCAACAATTTTAACCACAAAGACGCGAAGTTTTCGCTAAGTTCGCAGAGGTTTTCATAGTATTTATGACCTTCTCTCCCTTATCTTTTTAGTTCTTCTTTTCTATGAGCTCTCTGAGATCAACTTTGTGTGCTCTGCGGTTAGATTTAAAAATTGAAGACTTGTATAATATTCGTAGCAGTGGGAGGAAAAGTAAGGTTAAAGGCTTAGGCCAAAAGGTTGAAGTTGGGTTGAGTTGTGGGTATTTTTGATGCCCGCAGCTATTTCCTATTCCTAAAAGCAGCAAATCTTAGAAAAGGAAACGGCCAGATGCTTTACGCAAATGGCCGCTCCTTATGTAACACCTTAAAACAGATCAGGCAAACAAAACCTCTTCGCTCTCTTCTGCTTCTTCGCGCTCTTCTTCGTGGTGAGGCAATACCAGGGTAGGCAACAAAGCATCAATCAGAATCTGCCGCGTAGTGCTGCCGTTAAGCATGAGGTTAAACAGCGATCTTTTTTTGGGGCACACCACCAGCATATCGGCTTCCTGGGCGAGCACAAACTGCTCCAGGCCTTCTGTTATGTCGTTGGCTTCTACGGTAATAAAATCTATCCACGGAAACCGGATCTGCCACTGCACTTCTTCCCAAAACTGGTTTATCTTCTCTTGTTTGCCGGGCTCGTTTTTGTTCTCCGATACGTGCACCACCTGCAACTGGCAATTTAGTGTCTGCGCCAGCTTAACTGTTTGCTGCAAATCGGGTATGGTAGCCAGAGAAAGGTCGGCCGCGAAAACGATCTTTAAAATTGGGCGGTAAATCGTAACATCGGGCACGGCCAGCACCGGGCAAGGCGCTACACCGGTTAGCTGCGATGTGTTGGTGCTGGCTAAAAAAGTACCCGACCCAAAGCCGCCGCGAGTACCCATTATAATAAGCTCGGCCTGAGACATTTCGACAGCATTAACAATTGCTTTAGTTAACTTACCTGTTGTTACCATGGTTAAGCAGTTGTGTATACCACTGTGCCGGCAATGCGCGCGGGCAAAAGCCTGCAGCTTGCTTAATGCTTCTTCTTCGGCTTCCTGGCGCTTGTATTGCGCCTCTTCCGATGCCGCCACTGTTTCGGCTGTTTTAACTTCGGGGCACACATGCAATAAAACAAGCTCTGCGGGTTCCAGTAGAGATTCGGCAAGG
>JAFADQ010000214.1:0-7500 GCA_023424725.1 Bacteroidota bacterium | reverse complement strand
CTGGTTACGGCCAGTTAGGGGTTGTAGGACTGCAACATCCGATTATAATTGAAGATAAATTACCTGGGAAGGTAAGCCATAGAAGGTGAAAGCCCTGTCATCGTAAGATTATATGAGGTAGCAGTATCCTGAGTAGGGCGGGACCAGAGAAATCCCGTTTGAATCTGCCGGTACCATCCGGTAAGGCTAAATACTCTTGAGAGACCGATAGTGAACCAGTACCGTGAGGGAAAGGTGAAAAGTACCTTGAATAAAGGGGTGAAATAGAACCTGAAACCATACGCTTACAAGCGGTCGGAGCCATTTAGTGTGGTGACGGCGTGCCTTTTGCATAATGAGCCTACGAGTTACTCCTCTCTGGCAAGGTTAAGAGTTTTAAGGCTCGGAGCCGCAGCGAAAGCGAGTCTGAATAGGGCGCAGAGTCAGAGGGGGTAGACGCGAAACTTTGTGATCTACCCTTGACCAGGATGAAGTTTGGGTAAAACCAAATGGAGGTCCGAACCAGTAAACGTTGAAAAGTTTTTGGATGAGTTGAGGGTAGGGGTGAAAGGCCAATCAAACTGAGAAATAGCTCGTACTCCCCGAAATGTTTTTAGGAACAGCCTCGAGGTTGAGTCTTTTAGAGGTAGAGCTACCAATTGGACTAGGGGGTGTCAAAACCTACCGAATCCAGATGAACTCCGAATGCTAAAAGATATACTCGGGAGTGAGGCATGGGGTGCTAAGGTCACATGCCGAGAGGGAAAGAACCCAGACCAACAGCTAAGGTCCCCAAATCTATACTAAGTTGAACAAAGGTGGTCCAGTTGCTTAGACAGCCAGGAGGTTGGCTTGGAAGCAGCCATTCCTTTAAAGAGTGCGTAACAGCTCACTGGTCGAGCGACAGGGCATCGATAATAGACGGGCATCAAGTATAGTACCGAAGCTTTGGATAGAATTTATTCTGTGGTAGGGGAGCATTCTCTTCAGCAGTGAAGGCGTCTCGTCAGGGGCGTTGGAGCGGAGAGAAAAGCAAATGTAGGCATAAGTAACGATAATGAGGGTGAGAAACCCTCACACCGAAAGACTAAGGTTTCCTGATCAACGTTAATCGGATCAGGGTTAGTCGGGACCTAAGGCGAAGCCGACAGGCGTAGTCGATGGACAACTGGTTAATATTCCAGTACTTCTGTTATGAAGTGATGTGGTGACGGAGTAGTGAAAGATCCGCGTTCTGACGGAATAGAACGTTAAAGTGCGTAGGTATTGGACTGGTAGGCAAATCCGCCGGTCTAGCTGAAACATGATAGTACACAGAGGCTTCGGCCAATGTGATAGTGATCCTAATCAGACTTCCAAGAAAACCCGCTAAGCGTTTATCATAATAGAACCCGTACCGTAAACCGACACAGGTAGTCGAGGAGAGAATCCTAAGGTGCTCGAGTGAATCACGGCCAAGGAACTCGGCAAAATGGTCCTGTAACTTCGGGAGAAGGGACGCTTCCTCCAGTGATGGAGAAGCCGCAGTGAAGAGGCCCAAGCGACTGTTTAACAAAAACACATGGCTTTGCGAAATTGAAAGATGAAGTATAAGGCCTGACACCTGCCCGGTGCTGGAAGGTTAAGAGGGGATGTTAGCCGCAAGGCGACGCATTGAATCGAAGCCCCAGTAAACGGCGGCCGTAACTATAACGGTCCTAAGGTAGCGAAATTCCTTGTCGGGTAAGTTCCGACCTGCACGAATGGTGTAACGATTTGGGCGCTGTCTCAGCCGTGAGCTCGGTGAAATTGTAGTAGCGGTGAAGATGCCGTTTACCCGCAACGGGACGGAAAGACCCCGTGCACCTTTACTATAGCTTAACATTGACTCTGGGTAACTCATGTGTAGGATAGGTGGGAGATTATGAAGCGGTGTCGCCAGGCATCGTGGAATCGTCCTTGAAATACCACCCTTGAGTTGCTTGGAGCCTAATCTCTAAAAGGGAGACAGTGTTTGGTGGGTAGTTTGACTGGGGTGGTCGCCTCCAAAAGAGTAACGGAGGCTTTCAAAGGTACCCTCAGCACGCTTGGTAACCGTGCGCAGAGTGCAATAGCATAAGGGTGCTTGACTGTAAGGCCTACAAGCCGAGCAGGGTCGAAAGACGGATATAGTGATCCGGTGGTTCCGCATGGAAGGGCCATCGCTCAAAGGATAAAAGGTACGCCGGGGATAACAGGCTGATCTCCCCCAAGAGCTCATATCGACGGGGAGGTTTGGCACCTCGATGTCGGCTCGTCACGTCCTGGGGCTGGAGAAGGTCCCAAGGGTTGAGCTGTTCGCTCATTAAAGTGGCACGCGAGCTGGGTTCAGAACGTCGTGAGACAGTTCGGTCCCTATCTGTTGTGGGCGTTAGAAATTTGAGAGGACCTGACCTTAGTACGAGAGGACCGGGTTGGACGAACCTCTGGTATACCTGTTGTGGCGCCAGCTGCAGCGCAGGGTAGCTACGTTCGGTCGAGATAAGCGCTGAAAGCATCTAAGTGCGAAACTCACCTCAAGATGAGATTTCTTTTAAGGGTCGTTAAAGATGATGACGTTGATAGGAGGCAGGTGTAAAGGTAGAAATATCATAGCTGAGCCTTACTAATTACCCGTAGACTTTCCACACAAGTAGTTTGTTTTCTTTAAGTTTAAATAACTTCACCTTTCTCTTTTCTTTCCTGTCAAAAGTATACTAAGCAGTATAAGGCTGCTTATAATAGTAATGGTGGTTATAGCGCGGGTGTTCACCTCTTCCCATTCCGAACAGAGAAGTTAAGCCCCGTAGCGCCAATGGTACTGCCTTCATACGGTGGGAGAGTAGGTAGCCGCCAACCTTATTTTAAAAACCCTTTGCAGTAATGTAAAGGGTTTTTTGCGTTATGGCAATTATAAGTTATTAGATGTTTAACGCTTATTAACAGTAAGCATGTTTAGAGATAATTTTTGAATATTGGAGAAAATCCATTCTGTCACTTATTCACCACTAAACGTTTTCTGCAATTTTGCTTTTGCTAAATGGGATTGGCTGTTATTGATTTTGTTGAGTAATATTAATCAAGTGCCTCCTTTTGTTACGGATTTTTTTATAACCTGTGAGGGCCATTTTCTTATGCATAAGAAGTAATCTGTATTTTCGTTAGTTAAGAAGTACGCAAGTTTTGTTTAGGTCGCTATCTGTTACTTTTATCTTTACCTTCTTTTAGTTCTTCTAAACTATTAGCTTCTAAAGTTGTAGTTTTACAGATTATGAATTTTTTGTATCCTGGTTTCCTTTGGGCGCTCTCTGCCCTGGCTATACCCATAATAATTCACCTCTTTAATTTTCGCAGGCCATCCAGGGCTGTTTTTACTAATGTCGCATTTTTGCGGGAGGTAAAGCAGTCAACTAATAAAAGCCGGAAGCTGAAGCACCTGCTGGTTTTGTTATGCCGGATAATCGCTATCAGCTTTCTGGTTTTTCTTTTCGCACAGCCTTTTATTCCTGCTGCTAATAAAATAGCCTCTTCGTTTCCTGAATATGTATTGTATACCGATAATTCATTCAGCATGCAGTCTGAGGTGGAGGGTACAGACCAATCGTTATTCACTACTTCTGTAAACGGTTTGCTAGAACTGGCAAATGTATTTCAGCGGGGTGCGGAGGTTACTATTTTAGATAATTCATTCTCTGGTGCAACAGCCAATTCGAATCCTGAAGAGCTAAAGCAAAAAATTAGCGGTCTCGATTTTTCCGGAAATCTTCGTGAGACCCAAAGTTTATTTTCCAGAATTGAATCCAGTTCCGGCAACTTACAAAATACCGTTGCCTTCCTGTTTTCTGATTTTCAGAAATCAACCTTTAAACCAGCGTCTATTGCCGGTATCGATTCTTCTGTTCAATATAATTTAGTACACTTTGCGGCAGAAACTCAGAAAAACTTATTTGTTGATTCAATTGAGATCTCGGATGCGTTTATACGTTTCGGCGAGAACAATAATTTATCGGTTTTTATTCGCAATTCTGGTAACGACGAAGTTAGTAGTAATGTAAAGTTTTTTATGGGCAATCAACAAGTTAGTACACTCGATGTACAGGTTGCTCCAAACGGATTAGAAAAGGTAAATTTTAGTTTTCAGCTGCCTGATAATAGCGAACAACTCTGCCGAATCGTGCTGGAAGATTTTCCGGTTACGTTCGATAACGAATATTATTTCACAATTCAGGCTTCTGCCCAGATCCGGATCGTAAATATTAATAACAATCCAAACTCTTCCATCAGCAGGGTTTATTCTAACGAACCAGTGTTTCAGGTTTCTTCCGTAAACGAGGCCAGCATAGATTACGAAGAAGTAGCTAATAGTAATTTACTGGTTGTAAACGAGCTTCAAACTATAAACGAGGCCCTGGTCGATAATGTATTGAGGCAGGTGGAAGGCGGTGCTTCAGTTTTATTGGTTCCGGCGCTTGATTCTGATAAACCATCGTATGAGTCATTCTTTAATCGCGCCGGCATTAGTGTTTCGTGGGCTACGGCAACAGAAAATTTGGCAGTTGCTACGCCTGATATTTCAAACCCATTTTTCGATAAAATTTTTGAAGATATTCCAAGAGGCGTGCAAACTCCTTCTGCAAAGCCCGTTTTGGCCTGGAACAGGGCAGAAAATGACCTTCTCAGGTTTAAGCGGGGCAACGCGTATTTATCTCAATTTAAACGCGGTAAAGGAAATGTTTTTTTACTCGCGGCTCCGCTAAATTCCGATTTTTCTGATTTTGCCTCAAACGCTCTTTTTGTGCCTGTGTTTTATAAGCTGGCCATGTTAAGCCAGCAGGCCAGCAGCTTCAGCGCTTATTCGTTTGGTAAAAATGTACTGGAGATTCCGTTAAGCGATCAGCCCGAAAAAGAAGTGATTTTTAAGTTAGTGAAAGATAGCGTTGAGTGGGTGCCCGATCAGCGGATTGTTGGCAACCGGCTAATATTAACAGTGCCAGGCGAGCTCTCGGAAGCCGGTTTTTACCAATTGGCCAGCCCGGAAGGCAACGTGCGTACTTTAGCTTTTAACTATGATAAGCGCGAATCTTTCCTGGAACAATACTCGGCTCAGGAGCTGAAAGAATTAACATCCGATTTCCCCAATGTGGTAGTGCATGAGGCTGGTACAGGAGCCGAATTCGCTAAAAAGTACCGTGAGCAAACAAAAGGCAAGCCGCTTTGGATTTATTGTTTAATAATCGTGCTGATTGCTTTGGCAGCCGAGACAGCTATTATTAGGTTTGTAAAATGAAAACAGGGCTGAAAAATATCAGGCTTATATCTCCAGGTCACGAACTGGATGGCCAGCAAATAGATATGGTAATAGGCAATGGAAAAATATTGTCTGTTAACCACGGAATTGAATTGGCAGATGAAGTGATCGATATACCAGGTTTGTGCGTATCGGCTGGATGGGTAGATTTAAGGGCCACTACAGGCGAACCAGGTTTCGAGCACAGAGAAAATCTGCTTACGGTGGCCAATGCAGCTGCACGCGGCGGGTTTACACAAGTGGCTATTCTTCCGGCCAAAGCTCCGGTTACACAAAGCCGTGGCGCTTTAGATTTTGTGCGCTCGCAGGGCAAAAATTTGCCCGTGCAGCTTTTGCCAATGGCAGCCTTAACAGTAGATTTAGGCGGTAACGATTTAACCGAAATTACCGACCTGCACCATGGTGGCGCCATAGCCTTTACAGATGGTACCAGAGCGCTAAGCCGTGCCGACGTTTTAGTGAAAGCCCTTGAATATGTAAAGCCCTTAAACGGCCTGGTGATACAGCGGCCAGAGCAAAAAGATCTGGCATCGGGCGGCGTAATGCACGAAGGAATACGCAGCACCATGCTGGGCCTTAAAGGAGTGCCCGCTGTGGCAGAAGAAGTAATGCTGGAGCGCGATTTGCAGTTGCTTCGTTATACAGGCGGCAAAATTCATTTCTCGCTAATATCTACGCGCAGGGCTGTGAGCCTCATAAAAGAGGCTAGGAGAGACGGACTAAACGTAACCTGCGATATTGCCGCCCACCAGTTGGCATTTACCGACGAGAGCATGGCCGCTTTCGATACCAACTATAAGGTAAGCCCGCCTTTCAGATCAGAATCTGACCTGGAAGCATTAAAAAGCGGACTGGCAGATAGTACAATAGACGCGATTGTTTCAGACCACAGGCCGTACGACGTAGAAGGAAAAGAGCTGGAGTTTGATTTAGCAGAGTTTGGTATTACCGGCCTCGAAACAGCTTTTGCGGTGGCCAATACGTTTATGGCAAAAGAAATGGCGCTTGAGGTTTTGTTGAAGAAGTTTACCGACGGCCCCAGAAAGATATTGTGCCTGGAGCAACCATTGCTTGAAGAAGGCGCGCAAGCAAATCTTACCCTGTTCGATCCGGAGAAAGAATGGGTATTTGAGCAGAATCAAACCGAATCTAAGAGCTATAATTCTCCATTTTATGGCGTAACTTTGAAGGGAAAGGTGTTTGCCACCTGCATAAACGGCCAGTTTACAAAAAACAGATACTGGTAAACACACCCCGGCAGTAGCTTTTACATGGAGGATACAGATCACAGGATTTTAATTAATCAGGCAATAATTAACACCGCCGTTAGGTTTGGCATTGCTTATACCAGCGCGCAGGCCATAATTTTAGCGGTAGCCCATCTTACCGGCGCCAACCCGTTCGGGCCAATGCGCTTCTGGATTCTGATGCTGCTTCCGGTTTTTATCTTTTTCGGGCTGCGTTACCTTAAAAGTTTCGAGATCTCGCAAGAGTTGTCGTATTTGTCGGCATTCCGTACGGGCAGCATGACCAGCTTTATAGGCGGGGCTACCAGCTCTATGCTTGTGTACCTGTATACGGTAATATCTGGCCCGGGCGTTTTAAAAAGGCATAAAGCCGAAATGCAGGAAATGCTGATACTATCGGAAGAGCAGCTAACCGGCGTACTGGGAAAGCAAAACCTAACCCGCATGGCCGAAGAAATAAATAAAATCACGCCTGGCTCGCTCGCATTCGACGATTTTTTTCAGAAGATTGTATTTGGCATAATAATTTCGCTTATACTCGCATTCTTCTTCAGAAAAAGAAACACCGAAAAACACTAAATTACATACACTATGTACACCGAAGAACCTAAAAAAATGCCCATCGCGCTGCGCTATGGCTTAATGGCCGGGCTGCTTATTATTATTTACTCGCTTATTCTGCAATTCGCCGATATGACGATGAGCAAGATTGGCATGTTTAGCTATGTGTTTTTGCTGCTGGCAATAATTTTGGCTTATCGCGATTACAAGAAAAATAACGAAGGTTATATGAGTTATGCCCAGGGCCTTGGCCTTGGTACGCTTACGGCCATGGTAGCGGGTGTTTTAAGCGGAATCTTTACGTATATAAATATAAAATTTATAGATACAGGCCTGATGGATCGCGCCATGGAAATGCAGCGCGCGCAAATGGAAGAAGCCGGAAACCTGTCGGATGAAGAGATAGAG
>JAFADQ010000199.1 GCA_023424725.1 Bacteroidota bacterium | reverse complement strand
GCCTACAGCTCTATAATTAACCCAACGCCCACAGAAAACGTGATAATGTCTTTCTGGTAAGGAATTATTTTGGTTTGGGTGCGCTGGGTAAATGTATTGCGACGGCTTTCGGTGTAATCGAAACCGGCCGAATAAAACGACATCATGGCATCTAAATTGGCAACCGTTCTTTTGCCTAACCGGTAGCCTATTGTAAATGCCGGCGCGATGGTAAAGTTCTCTACCTGGCTCGAATCTGTGTCATAACTGATTTCCAGCAACGTATTAGTGCCTTTCTCTTTCAGAAAAGCCTGCCCCGAATTTGTCTGGAATGGCGTAACTCCAAAAAGTAACCGGGGCATTAGCAGCAGTTTTTGCTTTTGTATGCGGTATACAAGGCCCACTAAAAATCTGTCTATGTTACCGCCGATGGGAAGAAAACGATCCGTATCGGCGTCTGAAGAGGAGGAAGTGTAATAGCGGTCGCCGTAAGTGTTTTCTATCTCAGAAATAAACCTTTTGTGGCGGTTAAGAAACCTGTTAGATACGCCGGTTTGGCACGTTAACTCTACGCCCCAGCTACGGTGAAAAAAGAAGGTGCCCGAAAAAATTTGCCAGTAAAAAGAATGGTCGTCGTAGCCAATTAGGTTATCGGTTATTCCGTTGCCCAGCAATTTGGTTAGGGGCACGTTTACGCCCGCGGCCGGCTTTATATGCCATTTCCGGAATTTTTCTTCTTCCTTATCTTCTGCCACATATTGCCCCAATGCACCAAATGGCAACAGCATAAACAGTGCGGCTATGCCAACTATGCTTTTCATGGCACCAGTTCTAAAACTCCGGTTTGCGCTGTAAACTCGCTGCCGTTTGTTAGCAAAACGTTTACTAAAAACTCATGCCCGGTGCCGGTTTCCGGAGGAGTCATCAGCAACAGATTAAACCCTATTTCAGAAGAACCGGAATTATACGGAGGGCCCGGCATCTGATTTATAAAGTCCTGCACGGCAGTAAACTCCTGCTGGTGTTTTTCGGGGCGATATACATAAAACAGTTCGGTAACATTGGCGTTGGCGGCAAATCCGGGTCCGAAATCGTGAAGTGTATAAACCTGTATTTGCTCTATGGCGTGCTGGTAAGTAGCATACGGCACATCGTTGCAGTTACTGGTAGAGGCAAAAGCAGCCGGGAAGAACGCCGGAACGGGCTGTTTTGCCTCGCACATATATTGCCGCAGGTTAAAATGCAACCTAATACCAAACGCATTTTTGGGAATAGCGCCGGTTTGGGAAATAACGGGCTGCGGGCCGCTGTTATCGAGCGGGAAAACCGAAAAGCTGCAAAAAGCAAAAGGTCTTATTGGAGGATCGCCACAACCCAGGCACGCGATCAGCATTTGCGAAACAAACGGCAACAAGACCAGGAAAACTACTTTCTGTAATCGCATGGCGCGGGTATACTGGTTCTGATAATTTCTAAAGATAGTAAAAAGCTGTTGTCTCTTAAAAATTAGAACTAGTATAGAGCGCGACAAAACTTCCCCGAAAACGCTTTCAGGCCCAGGCAGGCTGTAAGGTTTTTGCTCCTGATTGGTTTCCGATACCTTATTGCGCTATCTATAAAAACCTGCAAGCACCAATTTTCGCTCCGTTACAACACAATTTCCTTCATCATACCCCAAAAATTGCCCTTCGCAGCTATAGCGGAAACCATCAAAACAAACAGTAATTTTGGGCAAATTATTAAACATGGCGGGCAGGCGCGAAGCAGCAATTATCTTCATTTTCATCACGCTTTTAATAGACGTAATCGGTTTCGGGATTATTATTCCGGTGATGCCCACGCTTATTAGCGAGATGGTGGGCGGCAGCCTGAGCGATGCCTCTATTTATATGGGCTGGATGATGTTTGCCTTCGCGGGCATGCAATTTCTGTTCTCGCCGGTGCTGGGCAATTTAAGCGATAAATACGGCCGCCGCCCGGTGCTGCTTGTTTCGCTGTTCGGGTTTGGGTTAGATTATCTGTTTCTGGCCTTTGCGCCTACGGTTTGGTGGCTTTTTGTGGGCCGCTTAATTGCCGGTATTATGGGCGCCAGCATTACCACCGCCACCGCCTACATTGCCGATGTAAGCACTCCAGAAAAGCGAGCCCAAAACTTCGGGATGATTGGCGCAGCCTTTGGCTTAGGATTTATTATAGGGCCTGTAATTGGTGGCTTGCTGGGGCAATATGGCGCCAGAGTGCCTTTTTTGGCCGCCGCAGCCCTCACCTTGCTTAACTGGCTGTATGGTTATTTTATACTCCCCGAATCTTTAAAACCCGAAAACCGCCGCGAATTTTCCTGGAAACGGGCAAACCCCGTGGGTTCTTTGCTGCAATTAAAACGCTACCCGGTAATTATAGGTTTGGTGGGTTCGCTGCTGTTTATTTATGTAGCCGCGCATGCCACGCAAAGCACCTGGGCATTTTACACTATGGAGAAGTTTGGCTGGAACGAAGCATGGGTAGGTTACTCTTTGGGCGCCGTTGGTTTAATGGTGGCTATTGTGCAGGGCGGATTAATTAGAGTAATAAACCCCTGGCTTGGCCAGAAGCGCTCGGTGTATGTCGGGCTGGCTTTGTATAGTACGGGTTTTTTGCTCTTCGCATTCGCTACCGAAGGCTGGATGATGTTCGCTTTTATCGTGCCCTATTGCCTGGGCGGAATTGCCGGACCCGCGCTGCAAGGCATCATGACCGGACAAGTGCCGCCCAACGAGCAAGGCGAGCTGCAGGGCGGGCTAACATCGTTGGTTAGTGTTACCTCTGTTATAGGCCCGCCATTAATGACGTATTTGTTCGCGTATTTCACCGGCAAAAACGCACCGGTTTACTTTCCGGGAGCACCTTTTCTGATGGGCGCCGTGCTAACAGTTATTTGTTTAGTTCTGGCCGTGAGATCTTTATCTAAGCATAACCTGAAGGTAGAGCCGGAAGCAGAAAAGCCAATTCAAAGTGCGGTAGCGCATTAGGATTCGGCTGCAACGGCCGTTTTTTTGGCTGTTGCAGGGTAACTATCGGGTTTTATAATGGTCTTTGAGCCACGCGCCACTCCCCGCCTTCCCAAGGAGGGGTGGCACGAAGTGCCGGGGTGGTTGATCTGTTGGGGGAACAGTTACGGTTTCTCTTTAAGAAGTATTCCAACCACCCCACCTAACGGTTGCAATGCAACCAGGGGCGCTACCCCGGGCTATGATATTTCGCCCTTTCAGGGCTACGGCACCTCAGGACAAATAGCCCAATTCCTCTCAACGTTGGCAAAAGGGCGAAACCGGCCAGGAAACTGGTTTTACGGGGTTGTGCCCTAAACCAAAAGCCCTGAAAGGGCGAAATATCTCAGCGTAGGGCAACGCTCTACGTAAATTGGATGTTCTACTCTACTACCCCTTGCGTTCCAACGCCACAATTTCCAGATCCCGTTCCTTCCGTAGTTCTCAATTCATTACCTTTGCTATCTTATTCGGGTTAAGGCAATCGGTTAAGCCGGGCGAAAGTAACGCCGGTCTTCAGACCGGTTTCTCTGGCAATGCCGAAAGGCATTACAATGTTACCTTAATCTGCTTAAGAAACCGGTCTGAAGTCCGGCGTTACGCCCTGCAAAGGCCATTTTTGCCCCTTGCAGCATAGCTTTATTAGAACAATTAACCGCGAAGCACCTATTTAGCCCCTCCCAAAGGAGGAGGGGTTGGGGAGGGGCTCCCTGAATTATAAATGAAAAAATACAACGAGTACAAGGGACTAAACTGGGCACAGGTAGGCGAGCAGGTGCTACAGTACTGGAAAGACAACCAGGTGTTTCAGAAATCGGTAGATACCCGCGAGGGCAAGCCGGCTTTCACCTTTTTCGAGGGCCCGCCGTCGGCTAACGGAACCCCTGGAATTCACCACGTAATGGCCCGTACCGTGAAAGATATTTTCTGCCGTTACAAAACCCTGCAGGGATTTCAGGTGAAGCGCAAAGGCGGCTGGGACACGCACGGTTTGCCCGTTGAGCTACAGGTAGAAAAAGAACTTGGCATCACCAAAGACGACATCGGCAAAACCATTTCGGTAGAAGATTACAACCAGAAGTGCCGCGAAGCCGTGATGAAATTCAAGCACCAGTGGGACGACCTGACCGAGAAAATGGGCTACTGGGTCGACCTCGACGATCCGTACATCACCTTCGATACCAAATACATAGAGTCGGTTTGGCACCTGCTAAAGAAACTTTACGACAAAGGCTATCTTTATAAAGGCTACACCATTCAGCCTTACAGCCCTGCTGCGGGTACCGGCCTGAGTTCGCATGAACTGAATCAGCCGGGTACGTATAAAGATGTAAAAGACACCACTATTGTAGCGCAGTTTAAGGTGGTGAGAGATGAGAAAAGCGAGTTTCTGTTTACCTCACAAAACCCCTCCCCAGCCCTCCCCCTTAGGGAGGAAGAAAACCAACCTGCCGAAGGCTCCGATTTCTCCCCCTCTCTAAGGGAGAGGGGGCCGGGGGGTGAGGTTTTCTTCCTCGCCTGGACCACCACGCCCTGGACACTTCCCGGGAACAGCGCCCTTGCCGTAGGCCGCACCATTAAATATGTAGCCATCCAAACCTTTAACCAATACACCGGCGCGCCGGTAACGGTTATCATGGCCAAAGCATTGGTTGGCCGCTGGATGAACGAAAAAGGGCAAGACCAGCCTCTGGAAAGCTACAATGCGGGCGATAAAGTAATTCCGTGGCGCATCGTAGGTGAATACACCGGCGAGCAACTGGTAGACATCCGCTACGAACAACTAATGCCCTACGTGCAACCTGTAAAGCCCGCTTTCAGGGTTATTCTGGGCGATTTCGTTACGACAGAAGACGGCACCGGAATTGTGCATATCTCTCCAACGTTTGGTGCCGACGACTTCAGGGCTGCCGCGCTTGCCGATATTCCGCCCATCACGGTTACTGACGAGAACGGGAAGATCACGCCGCTGGTAGACAGGCAAGGCCGTTTTGTAAAAGAAGTTACCGATTTCGCGGGCCGTTATGTAAAGAATTACGATGGCCACGACGAAACCGCTGCCGACTATAAAACCGTTGATGTTGAGATCGCTATCAAACTAAAGGAAGAAAATAAAGCCTTTAGGGTTGAGAAATACGAGCACACTTATCCACATTGCTGGCGCACCGATAAACCGATTTTGTATTACCCGCTCGATAGCTGGTTTATAAAAACCACGGCTGTAAAAGACCGCCTCATCGAGCTTAACAAAACTATCAACTGGAAACCTGAAAGCACCGGCTCCGGCCGCTTCGGCAACTGGCTCGAGAATTTAGTTGATTGGAACCTGTCGCGCTCTCGCTACTGGGGCACGC
>JAFADQ010000184.1 GCA_023424725.1 Bacteroidota bacterium | reverse complement strand
GCTGTGAGGGGCAAAAAAGTGGGTGGTAGAGGCGAAGATTTACCTGTTAAATTAGTTTAATTGATTTAACGGGAAATAATAAATTTAACGGCGCCAGATTCCTCCAGCCGGAGGTAATACATTCCGTTCGGCAAGAAAGAAACATTTAAGAAATTATTAGTAGCCGAAATTCTGCCTTCCTTCACTTGTCTGCCTGTAATGTCGAGGATACTGTAATTCCTAACGCTTTGTTTATTGGAAACGGAGATTAGGTCTTGCGCGGGATTGGGGAAAACAGAGAGGACACTTTTCGTATGAGTTGGGTTTACTGTAGTTGTGACTTCACAAGCCAGCGAATCGGTGGAAACACACACTGCATCTACATAATAATAAGCATCCCCTGTGCAAGGTGTAATATTAGTATTGCTATTATCATAAAAATTACCAATCCTCAGATAAGTATAGGCAGAGTCGGCGATGAAAGAGCCTGAAATTTGGACCCAATTAGTAGAATCGGTAATAACATCATCAGAATGTATTTGAGAGAAATTGTCTGGTTGGGCAAAAGTGAAGACAAATTCATCATACTTAGATGTAGAAAACCTATAGCCGAAGTTGTTTGTGGCGCAATCATTATTCCAAGCAACAGAACTGGCATCTCCCTTTGATATAAAAGCAGAAACAAAATATTCTGTACCTATAGCTAATGGTTGGTGAAGAAGAATTCCAATATACTCCCTAACGTTAGGGCTTGATGTTGCATAAGTAATTACCCCAGCGTATGCCTCACCATTATAAGGGTATTGAAAACCTGCTGTATTTTGAGGCACACCATTTTGAGGAGTTATCGAGTTCGCGCAGGGATGGAAATAATCTGGTGAGCCACTCGCATTATACCAGCCTGAAGCAGCATCAATGTCATCAGTGGCAAATGGGCAAGAAACTGTATCTTCAAAGCTAAAATTCGGAACTAAATTCCCCTGTGCCAGCCCTATATTTGGCATCAGCAGGCAAAAGAAGATGAGTTTATAAAAGTGTTTCATATTAGACAAGCATTAGGAGCGGACAATATATAAAAATTATGCAATAAAAAATACCGTATTTACACTGAAAGTTTGATGCTGTTTGGAGTTTTGTATTTCGCAAGTCTGAAGACTTTCGATCATAAAAAGTCACAAGTCACCGCTTCGCTAAAGACTTGCGCCAGAGGGATTTTTGAGTTGATGAAAAGGCTGTGAAGGGCAAAAATATGAGTGATGCAGGCTAAATCAGGTTCTTATTACCGGTTACGCATATTAATACATCATCAATTTCTGGTTTTCTTTAGATTATACTTAAATTTCCGGGCATCGCCGGCCGGGTTTCTTCCGTAGCCTTCAGTCAGCAAATTGGCATTGTTTTACTATGATTAACGATATAACCGTAAACAGTTGGGAAGAACTGCAAACCGAGCTTTTCCGCGACTCCTGGAACGATAAAATACAGCGCCATCGCTCTAACTATGTGTACCGCGGCTTGTGGAATTCGCAGTTCGATCTCAGCACCAGCCTCATGCGCCTGGGTGGCCCCTACTCCGATTTAGAGGCGCACTTACTCCGCAACTTCCGGAAATACGCGCACAGCACGGCATCGCCCGGCAACTCCGTCTGGAACTGGATGGCCGTGGCGCAGCACCACGGTTTGCCTACCCGTTTGCTGGACTGGACGTACTCGCCCTACGTAGCCCTGCACTTCGCCACTGCCGCGCTGCATTCTGAGCTGGAATCTGTAATATGGGCCGTTAACTATGTAAAAGCCAAAGAATATTTACCGCCCGAACTTAAAACCGCCCTCGATCTGGTAGGCGCCAACGTTTTTACCCCCGAAATTCTGGAGCCGGTTTGCGCCTCGCTTAACGAGCTGGAGCTTTTGCAGCAAAAAGATTACGTGATGTTTCTGGAGCCGCCCTCTTTAGATGCGCGCATTGTGCACCAGTTTGCCTTGTTCGCGATGATGTCTAGCGCCACCGCGCAGCTGGATAAATGGCTGGAAGAGCACCCGGAGTTGTATTTCAGGATAATAATTCCGGCGCATTTACGCTGGGAAATCCGCGACAAGCTAGACCAGGCCAACATTACCGAACGGGTTCTTTTTCCGGGCCTAAACGGGCTGAGCGAGTGGCTGCACCGCCATTACAGCACCCGCAACCCAAACGCCTCTTTCGATGCCGGCAGCTTAATTTAAACAGGCTGCGGCGGCCATTTTTTTGCCCGTTGCAGGGTAAATAATGGTGCTTTTAACACCGATAAGGAGAAACTGTGTAAAGTTTATACTTCAGGCCTATTTTTATCGAAAAGGCTATTTACTCCTTGGTTAAAAGAATACGTTCAGGTTTCTTTCAAACATAAACCAGTAACTCTAAATCTGTTAAACCCTGTGGGCATCAAAAACTTGTGTGCGCCGGCATAAATCAAGAATATTTTATTTCAACCAGGTTTACGTAATTATATTCTGATTTTATTGTGATAAATTGCGCAATAAAACTAAATACTAGCCTCAGGCAACGCAAACGGCCCGCAAATTGTCTTGGTTTAAAACATTCCGAAATACCTCATTTATAAACACATGAACAAGTTAATCAGTAGTCTGGCCGTTTTACTTTCAGGCGTATTACTGTTTACGGGCTGCGACACTTCCGAAGATGATGTGATGCCGGTTGATGCGGGAAAAATTATTCTGACAGATGATTTTTTCTCTACACAGATAAACACAGCCATTTCGCTCGATATTCTGGCAAACGACACCATTACAGCAGAGGCAGAACTTACCATAGAGCAACCCAAAAACGGCGAGCTAATTCCTGATTCTGTTACCGGCACCTACCTCTACAAACCATATTCCGATACCAAAACCGAAGAGGTAATAAACTATAAAGTTTGCAAAACCGGCGATTGCCAGACGGCTACCATCCGCATAAAAGTGATGGACATGGGCGCCTGCCAGGTGCGCGCGCTAGCCGATGCGGCCGAAACCGAATACCCAAAACCGGTGCGCTTACTTAAGCTGCTCGATAACGACAATACCTGCGGCCGCGTGGCCTTAACCGTACCGATGCAATATATACAGGGCGGCGAGGCAGTTGTAGATCCGGCAAACGACCATGCCATTATTTTTACGCCAACAGAACCCGGACCAAAAATTGTTAAATTCTATTACCAGATTAACGGCGCCAACGGTACCGACAAGGCCTGGGTTACAGTAAAAGTAAAATCAGGAATTACAGAATTAACCAATATTCAGACCCCATAAAAGGCTGGATGTGCAGTAAACAATACCGGCCACAGAAAGGCCGGAAGTAATACCAGTTTGCCCAAAGAGAGAAGAAAAACCAGGCGGCACGGACAAACAAAAAACAACCAATGAAAGAACTTTAAAGCACCCCCAAGGCAGTTTACCACCAGCCAGAGTGCTTCTGTTTTACCGGAAAAACCAAAGTGCAACCCTGCGGGCACCAAATTACAGGCTGCCAGCAGCAAAGCGCTACCGTACTTAACGAATGCCATACGAGTGTATTCAGAACAGGAAATAATAGACGGTTGCAAAAAAGAAAAGCCTTCTTTTCAGGAGGCCCTGTATAAGCTATATGCCGGGCGTATGATGGCTATTTGCAAGCGCTATGCTAAAACCGATTTTGAAGCCGAAGATGTTTTCCACGACGCATTCGTAAAAGTTTACAAACACATCAACACCTTCGAGGGAGGATCTTTTGAGGGCTGGATGAAGCGTATTTTCGTGCGCACGGCCATCAACAACTTTCACAAAAACAAAGCGCACTACCAAAACATAGAGTGGGGCGATTACCCCGAAGAGGGCGCCGTGCAACCCGACGCGGTAAACCACCTCTCGGCCCAGGACCTGATGAAGATCATCAACAAACTTCCCGAAGGTTACCGGTTGGTGTTTAACCTGCACGCCGTAGAGGGCTACTCGCACCCCGAAATTGCCGAAATGCTTAATATTACCGAGGGCACTTCGCGGTCGCAGTTATTTAAGGCGAAAGCCATGCTAAAACAAATGCTTGCCAAATTATCTATAACCTCTTATGCCAATGGATGATCAGTTAGAAGAT
This sequence comes from Bacteroidota bacterium, assembly GCA_023424725.1. GTDB lineage: Bacteria > Bacteroidota > Bacteroidia > Cytophagales > Hymenobacteraceae > JAFADQ01. The sequence continues at coordinate 1,013 of JAFADQ010000184.1, read as the reverse complement.
TTTTTCCGGCAACGATTGCAGGGCCACGAAGAACAACCACCCGCCCAGGCCTGGCACCGGATAAAAGAAGACATAGCTCCGGCCAAACCACCTAAAAAGGTAATTGGCCGGCGGCTGGCGGCGCTTTTGCTTTTGTCTGTAGCAACAGCCTGGCTTTTGCTGCGCCTGTTGCCGGCAGAAAGCATAAAAAACACGGCCATCGCAACCCAACAACCAACAGAAGCCGCTTCGGCAACAACCGGAAAAGCCAGAACAGAAAACGCAGCGCTACAGAAAGAAGAATCTGAAGTTATTTATCCGGAGAAGGATGTAAACAAGCCCGCGATCAACAATATAAATGCTAAAAACCCGCAGGCTGCGCGCGGCAAAAACCAGGCTGCTGCAACCCAAAACCCATCGGCAAACAATGCGGGCGGGCAAACCGCAAAACTTAATGCGGGCAAAACTCCGGCAACCGGAAATCTGGCAATCGCGAACAGCAAAAAGAAAAAAGTGGCTGTTAACGGATTTACCGAAAACAAAGCTGCCTTAACAAACGCAGGAAACAACAAAGTAACACCTGGCGCAGCTAATACAGGTTCTGTTGCTTTGGCCGGTAAAACCGCGCCATCTGTAACAAATGCAAAAATAACCACAACACCTGCAGAGGCCAAAAACCCGGCCGGTACAGAGCAAAACAGCAACGCTTCCGGGAAATTAAACAACCAAAACAATGCCGGCAATACCTCAGGCGCTAACCAAAACCTTGCAAATAAGGCAATTGCTGCTGCTATAGCAGAAGGCACACTAACCAATAAAACCGAAAACCAGGCAACCGAAACCGGCACAACGGCAACTCCGGAGCAAAACAGCACCGCTGCCATAGCCGCACCCGATAGTGTTTTGGCCGCCGCCGATTCTGTTACTGAAAATTTAACTACCGAAGAAGCGCTGGAAACCACTGCCGAAACCACCGATACCACCTATGTGCGAAACCACAAAACCATGTTCGGGTTTTATGCGGGCACTCAGGC
>JAFADQ010000183.1 GCA_023424725.1 Bacteroidota bacterium | reverse complement strand
GTTATAATAGTAAAGAGTACCAATCTTATCATATACAATAAGTTTAATTCTGGTGCTTTAGGTTAAGAAAGCCATAACGTTTTGCAGCTGCTAAAGATGGTTTAAAATGTTGGTTACTGTATTTCTGAATTTTTCAGAATCTGATTTTTAAAACCGGTAATAATTAATATCAAGTTATTGGTTAATAATAGTTTAGATACTAAAAAATCAGACTTTGTAATGCACAAAAAAACCCGGCATTTCTACCGGGCTTTTTCTTTTCTGGTTAATTTAATTTACTCTAATTTGCCTTGTGCCAGTTTTTCGGCGCGGCCAAATTGTTTTATCGCCTGCTTAAACTCATCGTCTACCTGGTGCAGTACCGGGTAAAAACCCTCTGCCTGGTAGGCGCTCCGGCCAATAAAGGCTTTCACGGTATTTTTAATCAGGTGTTTAGAGCGGTTGTATTCGGTTTCGTTAAATTTAATTTCTTCTTTGCCCGCCCGCTTTAGTACCTGCTGCATCATGGCTTCGGTTACTTCAAAGTTTTTGATGTACTGGTCGGCAGTCATTTTCTTAAACTGCTTTTTGTTGCTCAGGTAATAATCAAGCGAGAATTCGCGCAGCACATTTTTGCTGTATAAGTGGCCCAGGTACTCGGTATACTCGGTCGTGTCGCGGGGCACAAATACATCGGGCATAATACCGCCGCCGCCATACACAATGCGGCCGCCGGTGGTTTTATATTTCAGCGAGTCGTTAAACTTAATGCTGTCGGCGTGGTAAAACTCGCCGTGCTTAAAGCGGGTAAGCAATTCGGTTTCGTAATCTTCGGTATTATCGGCGCTGTAGGGCTTTTGTATAGAACGGCCGCTTGGCGTATAATACCGCGAAATAGTTAAGCGTAATTCCGAACCATCGTTTAGCGGAATCGGCATTTGCACCAGGCCTTTACCAAACGAGCGGCGGCCAACAATTAAGCCCCGGTCGTGGTCTTGCAAAGCACCCGATACAATTTCGGAAGCCGATGCCGAGCCTTCGTTAATCAGCACTACTACGGCGCCGTTCTCAAAAGATCCTTTAGCGCGCGGGTTGGTGTAAATTTTAGAGTCGTAGCGCTCGCCTTTGCCGTCGGTGTACACAATCATTTTATTGCCGGCTAAAAAGTCGTCGGCCATTTGCGTAGCGCGGTCCATGTAGCCGCCGGGGTTGTCGCGTAAATCCAGCACAAGGCGCTGCATGCCTTTTTTCTGGAGTTTTGCCATGTGCTCTTTAAACTCGGTGTAAGTGTTGGCGGCAAAGCGACTCACTTTTATGTAACCGGTTTTGTCGTCTACCATGTAGCTAACATCTACAGAATACGTAGGTATTTTGTCGCGGGTAACCACATAATCCATCAGCTTCTGCTCGTTTTTGCGCTTTATGGTTAGCTTAACTTTGCTGCCTTTAGGGCCGCGCAGCTTCTCGAAAACCAGCTTGTTGTTAAGGGTTTTGCCCGTAACATTTTCGCCGTCTACTTTCACAATTTTATCGCCGGCTAAAATGCCCACCTGGTCCGACGGGCCGCCGCTGATAGGCGCTACCACCAGAATAGTGTCGTGCAGAATATTAAATTCTACGCCGATGCCCTCAAAATCGCCCTCCAGCTGCGAGCGCACCATTTCTATTTCTTTTACCGGGATATAAGACGTATGCGGATCGAGCTTTTCCAGCATTTTGGTGATGGCATAATCGGCCAGCTCTTCGGTGTTTACCGTGTCTACATAATCGCGGTCTATATAAGAAAGTATATCGCGGAATTTCAGGTAGCCTTTTGCAGTGCTTTGCGGGTTGTTGCCGGCCGGCTCGTACATGGTAGAGCCCAATAAAAGCCCAACCGCCACGCCCAGCGCTACAAAAATCGGGAGCCGTACCTGAAACAAACTGTTATTTATTTTTTTATCACTCATTGGTTTTGCACCGCCCATCGCGGTAAATTACTTTGGCAAATGTAAGAAACTGCCGCCTACATAACGACAGTAGTTAGTACCTATTACGCTAAGATAGCAAGATTAGATAATGATTTTATCAGCAGTCTGCACAAAAAACAGCTTTTGCCAAATAGTACACGCCATAACAACCGCAAAAATTAAACTTAGTTCCTGCAATTAAGCTCCGAAGGCCAAAAAGACGGGTGTCGCAGCCTGAATAAAATTATTGCGTTGCTAATTATTTGGGGGTGCCCAAAACCATTTACAATCCTTAGCGCATTAAACTGGCAATTCCTAAATGGTTTCGGTCGGGCTATCCGCTGCAATCTTTTACCCTATTGCAGCGCTGCTAAACCGGGCGCCCAATTTAAGCTGCAACGGCCAAAAAAACGGCTGCTTCAGGGTAAAAGTATTTCCGCTGCTATCCCTCACCCAGCCTGTAATTAACGCTAAAGCTAACTTTTAACGCATCAATTTTCGGGTACTTTTTGCTGGTTTTAAACGTAAACCGGGCTATTTGCCAACTGCCATATCATTACAATTATATTAATTTAAACTGTTTCTAAACAAAGCTTGCCTGTAAAAGTTTTGTGTTCTACTTTTGCCCCAGTTTAGAATTAGTTTAAATAAACGCAGTAATGACGGCAAGCAAAAAAAGTGCACCTAAAACCCCTTACAGGTATGTGCTTTTGCCGGGCGCTTTACTTTTCGGGCTGGTAATGTTTGCCTCCTGCGAAGACGACCCGATTGTAGAGCCCAAAGGTGGCGCAAAAACCGGCGGCAGCTACGGCCGCATGGCACCCGCTACCTGGTCCGATACGGGGAAAGACCCCAAAGCTCCCGAAGCAACCCTACATCAAAATCCAGAATTGTTTTAAGCCGGAAATTCTCTCTCTCTCTTGATAAAGTCAGTTTCAATATTCGTACTTTCTTTTACTCTATTATTATCTGTTCGGGCTAATGCCCAGCCGGGCAGGGGCGCAATAGAGGGTAAGGTAACAGATTCGCAAACCAACGAATTTCTGGTAGCTGCATCGGTTAATCTTTCAAGTTCTGATAATTCTAAAGGCACTATTACCAACACATCGGGCTATTTCCAAATAAAAGGCCTGCACCAGGGCGAGTATACACTAACGGTTTCTTACCTGGGTTACGAGAAACAAATAGTGCCTGTAAGCATCAATCCGGGCAGCATCACAACAATAAACCTGTCTTTAGAACCCACGCCGGCTTCGCTTAATTCCGTAGAAATTATTGGCAGCAGGCCGGGTGTAGAAAGAACCTTAACGGGCACAGCCACCAAAATTACACCTCTGGAGCTGCGCCGCATAAGCCCAATCGGCACTCAGGA
>JAFADQ010000001.1 GCA_023424725.1 Bacteroidota bacterium | reverse complement strand
GCCATACGGTGCGCCAACAGGCAAACAAGCTCGGGGTTGGGTTGTAACGCCGCTGCTTTTAGCGCTTGCAGGTCGTGGCGGGCATCTTCTATAAACTGCTCCAGCACACTGACTATCAGGTCTTTATCGCCATAAGTCATTTTCTCGAGCGATGATAAATCGAGGCAGTCTGCGGGAGGCGAAAAAGCGGGCGCGGCAGGGCAATTATCGTTTAGCACGGCCAGCAAACCGGCTTCGCGGAAGGGCTTCATCAGCAAACCATCAAAGCCGTGGTTTAGCACTTCTTCCCGTTCTTCGGGCAGGGCCTGGGCCGTGAGGGCATAAATTTTGGCCGTCGCAGCTTTTTGCGCGCGCAGTTGTTCGCACAATTCTACGCCGCTCATTCCGGGCATGCGCATATCCAGCAAAAAGAGCGATACGTCCTGGTTACTACCGGCTGCGAGCAACTCTTCGGCGCTGCCAAAGCACCGGTGTTTCACGCCATATTTAGAAAGAAAAGACGAGCACAATTGCAGAATCAATCTGTCGTCGTCGGCCACCCAAACCTCACCAAAAAATGGCCTCTGCAGCCTGAGTTGCGATTGCTGAGCTGAGGTGCTTTCTGTATTTTCGGAAACAGCAAAACCAAGCTGCACCGTAAAGCACGCCCCCTCTCCAATGCTGCTGCTTACCGTTACTTTACCGCCCTGGTTCTCGGCTAAGGCTTTTACAATACTTAAGCCCAAACCGGTGCCGGCAAGCGTTTTTTCAGAAATCTCTCCAGACTGCTCAAACTCCTGAAAAATGCGCGCCAGATCTTCTTCCGCTATTCCGCAGCCGGTATCTTTCACTTCAAAATTTAGCTGGTAGTTCGCGCCCGTAAAATCTCCCGAAACAGATAGCGTTACGCTGCCGGTGTCGGTAAATTTAATGGCATTGCCCAGCAAATTATACAGAATTTGTTTTAGTCTGAACGGGTCGCCGCAAAGGTTCTGGCTAATGTTTATTTGGTTGCGCACCGTAAGCAGAATGCCTTTATTTCCGGCTTGCGCGCGCATGGTATTTTCTACTTCGCGCAAAAGCTGCGGGAGGCAAAAAGGCTTATGGTCGAAGGCAAAATTACCGGAAATGATGCGGCTGTAATCCAGCACTTCGTTAACAATATGCAGCAAATGCTCCGACGATTGGTAAATGGCCTCCAGATGCTCTTTCTGTGGTTTTTTCTGATCGCGCACCAGCTCCGAATACCCGATAATAGACTGCAGCGGCGTGCGTATTTCGTGGCTCATATTAGATAGAAACCGTTGCTTGGCGCGGCTGTGGTATTCGGCTTCTTCTTTTGCTGCTTCCAACTGGCGGCGGTAGGCGTTTCCTTTGGCAATATCTGTTAAAATAAAATACAAAAGCAAGGCCAGAATTACCAGCAAACCCACCAAAATAAGCCCAATGCGCTCTATACTGCTGTTTACAACCAGTTGCGCGTTGCGGTTGTTTTGCTCTACCTGCCGCATTACTTCTTTCTCTACGCCCTGCAGCACGTTAAGCATTTTGCTGGTAAGAACGTTGCCCGCGCTGGCCAGTTGCGCCTCGCGGGTTACAAATTGTTTGCTGCGGCGGCGCTGCTCTTTTTTAATCTGGCGAAGCAACAAAATTGCCTCCTGCAGCGTGCTGTCCTGGCTGGCGAGGGTTAGCGTATCTATAGTAATGTCGGTTGCTTCGGCTATTACTTTCCGGGTTGGTTGCGGGGCCGGTTCTTTTGGTTTTTTCTTGCCAAAAATTCCGCTCAGGAAACCTTTTTGCTCGGGCTCTTTCTGCTGGTTGCTGTCGCCGGGGAGAACGGTGGTGGTAGAGATGGTTTTGCGCGTGGTAACAACAGTGGTATCGGTTAGTTCGGCGTTGCTCACAATCAGCTCCGACAGCATCTTTATCTGATCGGAAAACATGCGGCTGTTTATAAGGCCTTCGCGCACTTTCATGTAATCCAGAAAAAGCTTGTCGCGCTTTTGCAACAGGTTTTTCATAGAATCTATCTGGCTGGTTTGCCAAGGGTTGTCGCGGCATAGAAGTTGCAACGAATCCAGGGTAATGCGCAACTGCTCCGACTCTTTCAGAAACGGCGTGTACGATTTGCTTTTGCCTTGCAGCGCCTGTGCGCGTTGTAGTTGATCTAGACGGGTAATGTCCTGAAAAAGTGTATTTACAAGCCGCAGTTTATCGTTCGGCGCAGAGAGCACCTCCATGGTTTGCAGCATTTGCCGGAAGGCGTCGCGGCCCGCGCTCCAGGTTAGCACCACGGCCACCCCTACCAGCAAAAAAGCAATTGCCATTTTGCCTTTTACAGCCCCTGCCAACGATTTTCCGGTTGTTTTACTCATCCCCTTTCGCACCTCTTTTTTAGCATGTATGCACTTCTGTAACCTGTTAAAACAACTACAAGTTACAAAAAATAGTGCAATTGGGGCAAAAGATGCCGTGGTTAGCCGGCTGGCGTTACCCTAAGTATTGTACAAATCAGGTTATAAGCGCACGATTATACAGTAACAAGCCCTAAGATCTCCAGGCACCAAAGGGCAACCTATAAAAGGTTTATTTCGCAGCTCCGCAACCCAGGTTTCCCATCTCGGTAAACTTCATTTTTTCTTTGTGGGTAGAGTAATAGCTTTTGTCGGGCAGCAGCGGCAGACTGGCATTAAAAGTATTATTGAAAACTACTCTGAAAGTATTTACCGGCGTTATGGTTTGGTACAACTGGCTGGTATCCTGGTTGGGCAGATAAATAGCAAAAAGGTTAGCAAACCGCTCTTTCGGGTCTGAGTTTTCCAGGCTGTTCACGTCCATTTTGGCATCGGGCCCGTGGTCTGATTGCAGCACGATAACAGGCGGCGTGGCAGAATTCGCGATAATAGAATCTATCGCTTCGGTTAATAACGTGTTGAGGTAATGCAGCTCGTCGCGGTAGGTTTGGCGATAGGTGTTGCGGGTTGTGGTGTCGGAGATGGGTACATTATCTAAAACCCTGATCTGAGGATCTAAAGGTTCGCCGTTTTTGCCGAACACGTGCGGGTTGTGCGGGGCCAGAAAATGCGCGTACACCATTACCGGCCCGCGCAGCGTGTGCGCCTCTTTCAGTTTCCGGAAGCCATGCAGTATTTTTTCGCGGTGCAGCTCGTTGTAGCGGCTCTGGTCGTTTTCCAGAAACTTAAGCAGCAACTGCACCGGCGTAAGCGAAATAAGCTGGTAATGAAAATTATCGAACGCGAAGCCAGACAAAGTGGGCGTGCGGTAATATACATCGGTGCCGGTAACCTGCACATGATCGAACACGGCGGCATCAAACGACACCGTACGGTAGCCCAGCTTCTTCAAAAACCGGAACACCTCGTTGTTAAAGATGGCCTGGCTTGCGCTTTTCTCTTCGCGCTCGTTTTTCACCACGGCAATATCGTCTACATACTGCATGTTGGTGGTGGCTGCCTGCGAAAAAACGGTGTGCGTGTAATTGCTCTGGCTGCAATTTGCCACATAAAAACCTTTGCTTTTCAGGTTGTTCAGAAACGGCGAGTTATCGTAACCGTAATCCTGCTGCAGCAAATCGGCGCGGCCGTAGCCATCCATCATTATATAATAAATATCGGGATAAGTTTTTTGCGCGCCCGCAGTTGCGTTTTGGCCAATGCCGGCTTCATATTTTTGGGCTACCCGGTGTGCTTTGTACTCTTCCATCGCGAAGCTGAAAACCGGCTGCGCAATGGCTATTAGCGAAACAACATTTAAAAATCCGTTAACGGGGCTCAGGTCTTTGCGGGTTCTGATCACCAAAAAAACCAAAGCTGCGGTGGCCAAAAAACCGGCTGCCAGCGGCAAAATATGCTTTACATGAGGCGATAGCGCGGCAAAACTCCCGGAAGAAGCGACAAAAAACTCATACAAATGCCCGTACGAGAAAAAGAAAACAGAAATAAGAGTGGTAATAATAGCTGCTTTATACGGATTACTTAACAGCTTTTTCAGCAGAAAGAAAACCACACCCGCCAGCAACAAACCAAGCAGCAAAGGCAGCAGCAACACCGGCAAACGCTGGGCAGGCAACAGGTTGTGCACAAACAGCGACAAAGCCGGAAAAGCCGTAAGCAGAAATGGGTGCCAATACCGGTTTTTCATGTAAGGATTTTACTTTACTGTTTTGCTGGAATTAATAAGGTGCTTCGCAGATTAAACTTACCCCTCATTGCCTAAAGGCATTTCTCCCCCGGGGAGAAAAGAAAGGCTGCGGTGGCCAAAAAACCGTGCAACAGGCACAAAATAAGTATCGGACTATTCCTAAGAATCTACTTTACCTGCATCAGAAACATGGTACGCTCTGTTTCGGGCACCGGCGTTTCTTCTACAATTGTGAAATAATGTTCGAAATCGGCACGGAACTGATCGAGGTGGTAACCCGAGAAAATATCTTCGCGGGTAGAGAGCATGCGCACCACCTGCGAATCTGATTTTGGCACGAATTCGATGATGAGGAAACGGCAGATTTTGCTCAGGAACAGGGCAATTTTTGGCAGCGGCAGGT
>JAFADQ010000377.1 GCA_023424725.1 Bacteroidota bacterium | reverse complement strand
TGGTTTACCTGACGGACTGTATTTTTACTTTATAAAAACCCGCTCGGGGCAGGTGCATAAAGGCTGGCTGGAAGTGCACAGGTAAAAAAAAGGCTGCGACAACCAAAAAAACGGTCGTGGCAGCCTTAAAATAAAGTAACCGGGAAATTATGGCTGGTTTACAGCCTGGCCGGTGGGGCCGGTAGCCTCTACCGTAATAGCCAATGCTTTAGCTCTTACCAATTGCAGCGCTTCTTCCATTTTAGCCACTTCTTGTTTGGCGGCTTCCTGGGCCAGCTGGTTGGTTTCTACGTTTTGCTGCAGCACTTCCAGGTCGGCGGCGTTTTTGGCCAGTTGCTGCTCCAGCAAGGCTTTTTCGGCGTGGTTTTTAGATATTTTAGATTGTATGTCGCCGGCTTCGCGTACGGTGCGGTCGTACTCGCTTTTGGTTTTGCTTAGCACGCGCTCGGCATCGGCAATTTGCAGGTTCACGTCTTCGCGGTGCACGTAGGTGGCAAAATCCTGCAGAAATTTCTCGGCGGCTGCCCAGGTGTTTTTGTCGCCGTTTTTGGTAACATAAGCATCGCCCATATCTATAGAATACCACACTTTGGTGCCGGTTTCGGTGCCTTCTACCTGGCTGATAATTGTTACCGGCGTGCCGGAAATAGCCGGAATTTTCGCGTTCGTTACGGTGTACGTACCTTTGCTGGTCTTAACTTTGCCGCCCTGCTCTTTCAGCGTTTTGGCCCAGTATTTATCTACAAAGCTTTTTTCGAGCTCGATGGTGGTTTGCAATCCGGTGCGGGGTATGTTGTTTACCTGCACATCTGCTGGTTCTACGGCTGTTTGTTGGGCATTAGCAATACCTGCAAAGGCCAAAAAACCGCTTAAGAGAATAGAAAAACGCATAATTTAGGGTGTGATAAGTGTTTTGGGATCGCTAATTTACAAATGAAAAATCAGGTTTCGGCGTGTTTTTACAGATAAGAACAAAAATGCTGCCATTCCTGTTGAGACTTTACTTATGATAACCACCGTTTGCCGAAAAGAACATTTTAACGCTGCCCACCGGCTGCAAAACCCCAACTGGAGCGACGAAAAAAACGCCGACGTTTTCGGCAAGTGCAGCAATCCGCATTACCATGGCCACAACTACGAGCTTATTGTAAAACTACGCGGCGCGGTAAACCCCGAAACGGGTTATGTGTACGATATGAAAAAACTATCGAACCTGATAAAAAGCGAGGTGTTGAACAAATTCGATCATAAAAACCTTAACTTAGATACAGAAGAATTCCGGAACCTGAACCCTACTGCTGAGAATATAGCGGCCGTAATCTGGCAAAAGCTGCGCAAGCAAATTGCCGCCGATCTGGTTCTGACAGTAATTTTATATGAAACCGAACGAAACTTCGTGGAATATGACGGGCAATAACACAGAGCACGACGAAAACCTGGGCGAGCACCACATTGGCACCAACTCCGAAACCCCGCTCCGTCCCGACGCTTTCCGGATGGACGACGAGCTTAAAATCGAGCTCATTGCCAAGCATTTCCGCGAAATAATGCACATCCTGGGCCTCGACCTAAACGACGACAGCCTGAAAGGCACGCCCAACCGCGTAGCCAAAATGTACGTGCAGGAAATCTTCTCTGGCCTTAACCCGGCTAACCGCCCCGTTGCCAAACTGTTCGAGAACCGCTACGGCTACAAGCAAATGCTGGTAGAGCGCGATATTACCCTGTACTCAAGCTGCGAGCACCATTTTGTGCCCATCATCGGCAAAGCGCATGTGGCGTATATACCAAGCGGCAAAGTGGTGGGCTTGTCCAAACTTAACCGCATTGTGCAATTCTTCGCTAAGCGGCCGCAAGTACAGGAGCGCCTCACCATGCAAATTGCCAACGAGCTGCGCGAAGTGCTGCACACCGACGATGTGGCCGTGCTGATAGAAGCCGACCATTTGTGCGTAATGAGCCGCGGCATAAACGATGTAAACAGCAGTACCATCACTTCTGAATACAGCGGGTTATTTAAAGCCGACCAGTACCGCAACGAGTTTTTGGCTTACATTAAAAAGTAGGTTTGGTTGATTGATTTTGTGGATTGCTGATTGTTGATTGTTTGTTGCTGGTTTTGGCGGTTTTCTGTTGATTGTTGATTGATTTAAATACCTGCAAAGGCCATTTTTCAAGGCATTAGAGCAGAAGTTTAATAAAAGCACAATTAGTTGATAGCTACTCCCCCAACGTACCGCCGGCTTTAGCCGGTAATTTTTAAGCCGGCGGCAATTTTTTTCCATAACCCAGGGTTTTAACCGTGGGATACTGCAAATCCTCTTATCCGGCAACCGTTTAACGGTTTCTAAAAGATCGAAAAATGGTTAAAACCATTAAAACTACGCCTAATTCCTTTTCGCACGGTTAAAACCATGGGCTATGGCCATTTTCAGGCGTTTAAGCTGTCAACCAGCCTTCCACCATCATCAACTACTAATAAATATGTACCTTTGGCACTTGGTATTAACATTTCCCGGTTGGGAGTAAGTATGTGCAGAACGTCCGGCAATAGTTTCTATGTCCAGTAAAATTCTGATTACAGGAGGCTCGGGGTTGGTTGGAAGCCGCCTTTCCGAAATGCTGATAGACCTGGGATGCGAAGTGGCACACCTAAGCCGCAACCCATCTAAGCAGGCACATTACCGTACCTTTCGCTGGGACCCCGACAATGGCCAGATAGACGAAGCTGCCATTGCCTACCCCGATTTTATCGTTCACCTGGCCGGCGAAAACCTGGCCGACGGAAAGTGGACCAAAGAGCGCAAAAAAGAAATACTGGATAGCCGCGTAAAAAGCTCTGAAGTGCTGCACGCTTACCTTCAGAAA
>JAFADQ010000295.1 GCA_023424725.1 Bacteroidota bacterium | reverse complement strand
GTGTAAAGGAGTTAATTCGCTCATGTTTTTAATGTTTCCTGACTTTTTATTCGCCGTAAATATCAGGCAAAGTTACGAACAACAAACGGAGCCGCCGCTTTTGTCTTTTCCCCGCTCCTGCCCTGTTTTTTGGTGCCCGCAGGCAGCTAAATTACAGGCACAAAAAAAGAGGCTGCCCAATAACGGAACAGCCTCTTTTTAAACTTACAAAAATACAATTACTGAACGATCAGGTTTTTATAACCTGCAATAGCGCCGTTGTTATTTGTAAACTGAACAATGTACAAGCCAGAAGAAAGATTGCGCACATCAAACTCTGCCATGCGGCCGTTGTTGTTTTTCTGCACGAAATTTACGCGCTGGCCAAGTGTATTGTATACGGCAAGGCTTCCAGCAAAATTTTCTACAAACTCTATTTTAACTGCTCCGTTGGCCGGGTTAGGATACATTTTTACAGTAGCCGCGAATAAAGATTCAGAAGCAGACATAGGACCTACATAATCGGCATGCTCGCCAAGGCGCGAATAGTTTTGCTCGGGCAGAGATACATCGCCGTAGTTAGAAACTGAGTAAGCTACCCACTCTTCTGTAATATCGAAAACAGAAGGGTTTTGTGTTACGCCCTGCCCTACTTCGGGCTTACGCATAATAGAGTGGTTAGCAGAGCTGATGGTAGTTGGAGGCCCAACCTGAAAACCATTCCAGCCGCCAAAACCTGGATCTTCGCCAATTTTGCCGAAAATATCTACCGTTTGCGCTACTGCACCCGCAGAACCAGGAGCACCGCCAACCCATTTTACCAACTCATATGCATCGTTACCGTTGGCATTAATTGCACCGCCTTGTAAAATTACGCTTGGTGCAGTGCCAGCATCGTAAGCAGCAGAAACCTGATCGGCAACGGCAGCAATTTGCGGGTTAATATTCGGGTCCGGATGAATGATCACCCATACATCGCCAGGCTGAAGCATGTTGCTGCCACCGGTTGTCGACATCAGTATTTCGTCCTGAAAAGGAGTTGAACCACCATTGTTGTAGCGGCGGATAGAATACTGACTTACATCGATAGCCTGATTGGTGGGGTTATAAATTTCGACAGCTTTGTCGTTGTTATTAGCGCCGGCACCTTCTATCACTTCAGAGAAGAACAAATCGGTTTGCCCAAAAGACAAGCCAGATACCAAAAGGCAACTTGCGAGTAAAGATAATTTCTTCATAATTTTAAAATTTCTGCAAAATTAACAACTTAGTTTTGCTTTCGCTAACGTTGGTTTTAAGTAATTGTTAAACAATAGCTTTACTTTTAAAATACTATTATTAAGTTGCAGGTTTTTGGTACGTAATTCTTGCTTTTAACCCGTAAAATTCTAATTGCAGAGTAAAAGTATTTTAAAACCGGCTGAACTTTGTACTAAAACCGGCACTTTTCTGTTTATCTGTTATTATTCCGGATTATAAAAAAATGAAACAAACCCTAAAATCTTTAGTTTTGGCCTGCGGTGTGCTGTTTTTTGCCGCTTCCTGCTCCGATAAAAGCCAGACCACTTCCGAAATTGGCGATACAGAAACCGAAACAAGCGCCAAACCCGGATCGGCCAATTCGCGAATGATAGTTTTATCTGATAGTTTGCAAAATAACTGGCAGCGGATGTCGGAGAGCGATCAGCGTAAAATGGCCAGCATCCGCCGCTTGCTGGACGAGATTTCGTACACGCCAAAATTTAATTCCCTGCGCCAGCGCCAGCTTTTGCAACTTCACGAAAAAGCCAAAACGCTGCAGTTTGATGTAGAAGGAATGAAAAACTCTGAAGCGATAGACAAGTATGATGCCGCTCAGGATTCGTTGGTAAACAGTACGCTTAACTTGGCGGCCGAAACGCCCGATGCCGGAAATTATCCGTTAATTAATGAGCTGACTTCCGATATTCAGCAAGAGCATAATAAAACCATTCTTTTCCGGATTAGGCACGACGAATTTGCCCGCGATATTAATAAGCTGATGATTGAAAATAAAAACCTTTCGCCGGCAGCGCCTTACAACAACCTAACTAAAATACCTTTGTTCTCGCTTTCAGGAGTCTGAATTAGCCTTCAGGAAACACTAGAAACAACAAAGCCGGAAAAATTTCCGGCTTTGTTGTTTATGGGTAACTATTCAGGCAGTTAAACCTCACCCCAAACCCCTCTCCAAAATGAGAGGGGCTTAAATAGAGCTTCGCAGGCTGGTATTATTTTTAAAAGCAAGTTATTTATACGCACCACTTTCTTTTTGCCATTATTACTGCAATGGGCGTTAAAAAGGTGTGAGTGCAAAAAATATTGTTTTTAAATTGGCTGTATAGCTACGTTTCTGGGTAATTTAAAAAACTTTTGCTTGCGTTTTACCACCTGCGGCCATCGTTTTCGTGGTCGTTACGGCCAAACCAGTTTCGTACGGTGCCGGCGGCTCTTTGTATAAAGCCCTGCTCGTTGTGGTTTTGGTTGTACTGGTGCATGCGGTTATTAGAAATACTTCCGCCCCTGTCGTGGTAGTCGCGGCGGCCTGTGTAGTTGTTGTAATTGCTGTAGCGGCCCTGCATGCTGCCGTAATTATCTTCGGTATTATAATCGTGGTAAGTACGGCTGTGCGGGCTGTTTTCCGGATCGAAGTTGCTGCTCGTCATCGGGTCTTCCATTACCGCGTCAAATTCGTTTCTGATAGAAGTATAATTAGAACGGTAGCCGGTGCGGCCCTGTAACGGACTTTGGTTTCCGCTTCCGTAATGCTGCATAGGTGAGCTATTATAAGGTGCGCCTTCGTTAGAGCTGTAATTGCCACTGCGGTAATCGTTACCGCTGCCATAAGAGCCGCTGCTGCCGTAGTATCCGCCCGAATAATTTCCGCTTCCGCCAGAAGTTCCGTAATCGCCGGGGCTGCCAAAACCGCCGCCGCCACCGCTTAGCGTGCTGCCGCCGTAATTGTCGTCGTAATTGTCGTCGTAGCCAAAGTTTCTGTTCTCTGCCGGTCTGTTATCGTTAAAATTTCTACCGCCTGCAGATGGATTATGATTGCCGCCTCTGTAAATGTTAGAAGACCGGTTTATAAACTCATCGTCGTTTCTGTTAAAATCATTAGGACCGTTCCGGTTTTCCCTGTTATACGACGGACCTTCTTCTCTCCAGCGCTCTACAAAATTCTGGTCATGATTATTTCTGTTTCTCATTTTTATACCGGTTTAAGGTTTATGATCTGATAAAAGATACGCCAGTTTGCAGCGCTTAGTTATCGGCCCCGGAAAATGGCATCGCCTAAAACCGGCCAAAGAAAACCCAAGCAAAATAATTTAGGCTGCAACGGCCATTTTTTTGCCCGTTACAGCCTAAAACTGTATTGGTGAGAACAAGGATAGATTGCCGAAGCAAAGTTTTTTTTAAAAGTAATTTTATACGCATCCGTGTTTTTGTCGTACTACCACGGCTCAGGGTCCTGAGGTTCAGGGCTTATGCTAGTTTCAATTTTAAAAATTATAACCATGGCAACTTCACAGATAGGAAAAACAGCATTAATTACAGGAGCATCGAGCGGGATTGGTTTTGAACTTTCGCGCTGTTTTGCCAAAGACGGCTACGATATAATAATGGTGGCCAACCACGAAGACAAACTTCTGGCCGCCTCTAAACGGATTCAGGCCGAATGCCCAGGCAGCACTATTAAAACATTGTCCTGCGATTTGTCGTCGTCTGATGGGCCGGTAAAAGTTAAAAGCTGGGTAGATCAGCAGGGCATTAGCCTGGATGTGCTGGTAAACGACGCCGGTTTTGGCGAACACGGCTTCTTTACCGAAACCGATCTGCAAAAAGAGCTGGCCATGATTCAGCTAAATGTGGTGTCGCTGGTGCACCTTACCAAACTATTCCTGCCGGAAATGATCAGCCGCGGCTCGGGTAAAATAATGCAACTCGGCTCTATTGTGTCGTTTATGCCAAGCCCGCTGATGGCAGTGTACGCGGCCACAAAAGCTTTTGTGCTTTCTTTCTCGGAGGCGCTGCAAAACGAGATACAAGATACCGGCGTAACCATGACGGTACTTTGCCCGCCCGCTACCGATACCAATTTCTTTAAAGTAGCCGAAGCAGAACATACCGTAGCGGCTAACGGCAAACTTGCCACGCCAGAAGAAGTGGCACAAGCCGGTTACGAGGCCTTAATGAAAGGCGAAGGCCGAGTTGTGCCTACCTGGATGGCCAAAGTTCAGGCGGCATCCAGCAACGTATTACCCGACTCGGCTTTGGCTGCTACTATGCGCAAGCAAATGGAATCTGATAATTAAGATAAGCAACCATTGTAAAATTAAGGGCTGGAAGGGGCAAAAATGGCCTCACCAGCCCTTATTTTTTTTGCATTATAATCGATTATAAAAATTTTAGGCGCTCGTGCCCTGTTTTTTTGCACCCGCAGCCTTAAGGCAATATATTGCGCAGCAGATTTGTATAAAACGCAAATAGCCTTTCAGGGCCGTTTTTCCTATCTTTGCCATTCGATAAACCATCTTAAATTAGCTCATGCAGGCTACCAAAGCAGAAGTTTACAAACCACAGAACCATATCCGTATTGTTACGGCCGCTTCTTTGTTCGATGGGCACGATGCCGCCATTAACATTATGCGGCGCATAATTCAGAGCTCAGGAGCTGAAGTTATACACCTGGGCCATAACCGCTCGGTGCAGGAAATTGTAGATTGCGCCATTCAGGAAGATGTGCAGGCCATTGCCATTACTTCTTACCAGGGCGGCCACGTAGAGTATTTTAAATACATGTTCGATCTGCTGGCCGAGCGCGGCAGCAGCCACATAAAGCTTTTTGGCGGCGGCGGCGGCGTTATTCTGCCTACCGAAATAGACGAGCTGCACCAGCACGGCATAGAAAAAATTTACTCTCCCGACGATGGCCGCGCGCTTGGCCTGCAGGGCATGATTAACGACCTGCTGCAGCGCTGCGATTTCGCTACCGGCACAAACCTGAACGGCGAAGTAAAACACCTTAAAGAGAAAGATCCAAGATCTATCGCCCGTATTATTTCCGCTGCCGAAAACTTTCCGGAAGAAGCGCGTAAAATTCTGGACGAGGTAAAAGAACAGGCCAGAACCACCGATACCCCAGTGCTGGGCATTACCGGAACGGGCGGGGCCGGAAAATCATCTTTGGTAGATGAGCTGGTGCGCCGCTTTCTGCTCGATTTTACCGACAAAAAGATCGCCATTATTTCGGTAGATCCGTCTAAACGCAAAACCGGCGGCGCGCTTCTCGGCGACCGCATCCGGATGAACTCGATCTCTAACGACCGGGTTTACATGCGCTCGCTGGCTACGCGGCAAAGCAACCTGGCCCTGAGCCGCTACGTGCAGGACGCGGTAGATGTAGTAAAAGCTGCCGATTTCGACCTTATTATTCTGGAAACCTCCGGAATTGGCCAAAGCGATACCGAAATTATTGAGCATTCTGACCTTAGCTTGTATGTGATGACGCCCGAATACGGCGCCGCCACCCAGCTCGAAAAGATAGACATGCTCGATTTCGCCGATGTAATCGCCCTTAACAAGTTCGATAAGCGCGGCGCCTTAGATGCCCTGCGCGACGTCAAGAAGCAGTACAAGCGCAACCACCAGCTCTGGGATACGCCCGACGAGCAGTTGCCGGTATATGGCACCATCGCCTCGCAGTTTAACGACCCCGGCATGAACAGCCTGTATAAGGCCATTATAGACAAGATAAACGAGAAGTGCGGCGAAACCCTGGAAAGTAAATTCGTGGCCTCGGCAGAGCAGTCAGAGAAAATTTACATTATCCCGCCTCACCGTACCCGTTATTTATCCGAAATCTCCGAGAACAACCGCAA
>JAFADQ010000249.1 GCA_023424725.1 Bacteroidota bacterium | reverse complement strand
GGGTTTGCACAGCCCCTTTATATAGGTTTCCGGTAATATCTTCGTTCCACTCGGCCACCACAATACCAAAACTTTTATGGGAAATATCTGGCAGCGAGCCGGTATTAAATTCGCTCAGGTTTTTATCGGCACTCGACATAAGTATTCGCTAAAGCTTGTTTTCTGTTGTGCGAAGATAAGGATTGTTATGTTTGCCGCGAACCGGTAAATTTTTGTTTTACCTGCGAGTGCCAATTTAATGCCCGTTACACGCCAATGGCACATAAAATGGCCGCTGCAGCACTTGCCTTGTTGGCAAAGGCTGCCGATCAAGAATTATCCTGAAAAATTAAGCAGCGTTACGCAGGTAACTTATATCTACGGGCAAATCCAGCATGGCAAGTAACTGTTTTTCAAGCGCGTCGGCCCAGCTACGCAAATGGTTAGCCACTCCGGCAACTGCCGTTCCAGACCCTGAATTCCGTATATTTTCTACCAGCTCCAGGCCCTGGGCTTTTATGCCGGACTTTTTTAGTTCGCTTATAATTTGCTCTACCGGGAGGCTAAGTTGCTGAATGGATCTGCCGCTTTCTATCCCGCAGGCTGCCTGCCTCAGCACATCTATTAATTCTACGCTCGTAAGTGCCATTGCTTTGTTAGTTTATCGTATCTAATTATTTGCTTACATACTTACGGTTTCGGATTTTGGTTTAGGCCGTTTGCCGAAATTGCCTGGTGAGTATTGTAATTTTGAGACAGCTTATGTGTAACCGCCACAGCTAAACTACTGCCTATTATACTACGGTATTATTAAAAAACTATTATAATTACTATCCGGGCTTCTAAAACCGGTATTAAGAGCGGGAATCAGGCTTTTATGATGGCAGAACTCTCTGCCTTTGCCGCTGTACGGGCTTTACATGGTTTGCTTTTCCGGCCATCCTGTAATTGCCAAATGGCGCAAATTACAAATACCAGCAGCCCGCAACATACCAGGCCCCAGGCCAGCGTAGTCTGGGTTTTAGCGAAAGGCAAACCTGCGAACACCAAAATTGCCCCTGCCAGCCAGCAAAAATCTAACACTAAATTTTTCCGGTAAACCGGCTGCGCGCGCAAGGGCTCCCTGTCTTCTGTTATCAGGAATTTAAGTTTGTGAAAATCATACGCGAGCAGGAATATATTCTGCATCAGAAATACAGAAACTACATACGGCGTACCCACCCAGTTTTGCGAAATCGTGATCATTAAAATATTGATCAGCATCGGGAAAAGCATTACCGCGCCCAAGGTGGCAAACCGTTGTGAGAGCAGTAAGAAACCCACCAGCACCTGCGAGTAGGCAATAAACTGCGCGTACATGCCCAGGCCGTATTCTGCCAACCGCTCTTCCAGCCACACAGGCCCCATAAGCCCCGGAAAACCTTTCAGTAATTTGCCCACTCCGGCCGTGAAAAAGAGCGCTCCGAGAAAGAATCGGTTTATGATTACGGCAATATGGAGGAGGAACGTAAAAGACATGTTTTTTACATCGTTACATGGCCTTTTTTGGCCTTTGCAGCTTTGGCTGGCGCATTAATTTATTGATACGGGCAGTAACCGAAGGTATGTTTTCTTTACTGGCTTTCGCGAAAATCCCGGCCATAGCGGGTTGCCACGTTGGGTTTTGACGCGCCAGATCAAACAAGGCCTGCAGCGCGTTTACGCGCACTATGTTGCTCTCGGTGGTGTTGCATGCCCAGCCAGCCAGCATGGCCCATACAGGCTCCAGTTCCGGGTCCGAAAGCGGAAGCCGGGGCACAAGCTGGGCAATATGCCATTTGATTTCTTTGTGGGCAGCGGTTACCAGCAGTTGCAAAATAGTATGTTTATGCGGACTTAAATACTCCGGCCTGCGCAGGCTTATTTTCTCTGCCGCATCGGCGGCGCGCATAGCAATTACCCGGTTAGCGTGTTGCAGCAGCTTAAACAGCGCATCAAATTCGGTCTGGTTTGTTACCAACTCTGCCACGGCGTTGCTCTGGCCAATGGAGCGCAGATCGCCGCCGGTTAACAACTTTTCTATATCGGGCATGGCATTAGCTGGGTTCAGGCTGCCTGAGCAGTAGCAGGCGTGCCGGTATTAAAGTGTTTCAGAAATGCTTTGGCATTGCGCTTGTTTTTGCCCCAATCAAGCATTTGTGTCGGCATGGCGCAAATAGAAAAAAACTCCAGCTCCGGGCCATTGCCGCCCTGTTTTACCGGCGAAATAGTGAGATGAAAATTTTGTGGTTCTTTTTCCTGAGACAAACAGGTAAACGATAGCAAAATAAAAATAAGCAGAGGTGCAATTTTCGTCATGTCAAAACCTAAAATATCAGCTAATTAAGCATTAATAATTCTAAGTTTGAAGACGCTTTTCTGCAATTGCTAGTTGCCTGATATTAAAAATGGCAAAGTTATTTTTAATATTCTACACTTCTAACCCTACCACTCCATCCTTCACCGTAAAATGCCCGGCAGGCTTAACGTAAGCTGGCGTTTAAAAGCTCAGAAATCTGCTTATTCAGCTCCGGAATTTTATTTTTAGCCACATCCCAAACAAGCGTGTAGTTAACGCCCATATAATTATGTATTAATCTGTCTCTCATGCCAGCCATATTTCCAGTTTATGCTGGTGTGTAATGCTTTAAAATCGGCAGGAATTTTCTTGGTTGCTTCGCCAATAATCTCGAGGCTTCTAACAATGGCACGCTTCAGGGTTTCGTTTTGTACAAATGCTTCCAGAGTTAGCCCGGCGCCGGTTACAGACAAAATATAAGCGCACTCATCTTTAATATGCCTCAGATATTCAACAGGATCTTTAGACATACACTACCTCATTTAATATTCTTGGTCCGATATAAGGGCTCAGGCCATTTTTAGTTACTATTTCTACCTTTTCTTTATCAAATAACGCCTCTACAAGCCGGCAGGCATTTATATAATTATCAAAATTTTCTTTCCCGGTTTCAAAATCTATTAAAATATCGATATCGCTGTTTGGTGTATGCTCGTTTCTGAGATACGACCCAAAAAGGCCTACTTCCTTAACTCCCAGTTGGGCTAACCTTATTTTATTATTCCGGAGCGTAGTAATTATAAAGTCTTTTGTAGTCATAATTAACTAAAGCTTTAAGACTAATTTATACGAAATATAAAAAATAAAACCCATTTCTACACTTCTAACCCTACCACGCCATCCTTCACCGCAAAATGCTTCAAATCTTCGGCTACATTTTGCAGCAATTGCAGCGTGCGGTTTGGGTGCGAATCGGTAATAAACAACTGCCCGAACGTATGCGCGGCCACCAGTTGCAGCAACCGCTCTATTCGCTGCTCGTCCAGTCTATCAAAAATATCGTCCAGCAACAGCAGCGGTTTAAAGCCTTTTTCTTCTGCCAGAATCTCGAACTGGGCAAGTTTAAGCGCAATTACAAAACTCTTTTGCTGGCCCTGCGAACCGTAGTTTTTCACCGGAAATTCATCCAGCGCAAATACATAATCGTCTTTGTGCGGGCCGGCGGTGCTGCGTTGCATTGCTAAATCTTTGCG
>JAFADQ010000244.1 GCA_023424725.1 Bacteroidota bacterium | reverse complement strand
TGCCATTCCTGGTAACGGAACAGGTGGCGCAGGTACTCTTGTTTCAGCAGTTCGTGCTTGCCGCTGCGCAGTTGCAGGTAGCGTTTTTCCAGTTGCTCGGCCAGTTCTGCCAGCAAAATTTCCAGGTTTAGCTCGCGGCCAAGCAACAAACGGAGCGATGTGGCAGTAGAAACGCCAAATCTGGTTTGATTTATATTTATACCTATACCCACAATGCTGTTCTGAACCGAGCGCCCCGCCGCGATGTTCTCTATTAATATTCCGGCTATTTTTTTATTACCGGCATAAACATCGTTTGGCCATTTTACCCGTACTTGTTCTGTAACATAGGGTTGCAGCAAACCGGCTACCGCCAGCGATGCGCAAATAGTTAAATAAAACTGATGCTGCAAGGGCAAAAAAACAGGGCGTAAGAGGCAACTCAAAGTTAAGTTTTGGCCCGGAGCGGCTTCCCAGGTATTGCCACGTTGTCCGCGGCCGGCTGTCTGATTGGCGGTATAAACAATTGTGCCCTCTGTGGCCTCATTTTTGAGTAAGAGTTGGTGTGCAACCTCGTTTGTAGAGCGGCAGGTAGAAAGAAAAATCACCTTCTGACCAATAAACAATGTGTTAGGCTGCATTTTAATTAAACCAGATTATATACTTTTGTTTTTCAAACATAAACATAACAGATGAAGCAAAACAAGTTTAAGGATGATTCAGACATATTGGCAGCCCTTGTGGTGAAAGGTATGAAGGAGAAAAAGGCCTCCGATATTTCATTAATCAACCTTAAAACCGTAAAAAACGCTGTTTCCAATTATTTTGTCATCTGCTCCGCTTCATCAGATTCGCAGCTCGATGCCATTGCCCGCTCTGTAGAAGAGGAAGTAGCAAAAGCAATTGGCGAAAATCCGTGGCAAACCGAAGGCCGCCAGAACAGAGAATGGGTGCTGCTGGACTACGTTAGCGTGGTTGCTCACGTGTTCTTGCGCGATAAGCGCGAATTTTACGCTCTGGAAGAATTGTGGGGCGACGCCGAAATAGAGCATATACCAACCGAAGATTAATCCCGTTACTTAATTTTTGCCGCAAACATTATGCCCTTGCGCGTGTTTTGTGGTGAAGATAACTTAAGCTGATATAATGGCTGAAAATAAACCTGATACAAATAAAAAGAAGAAAAACATGATGCCGCCTACGCCGCCGCGCCCAACCATGCAAATGTGGGTGGTAGTGGTGTTGTTGTTGATGGTGTTCGGGGTTACCTGGTTTAACAGAACCAGCTCTACTGTAGAAACCGACCAGCAGCGTTTTGAAGAAATGTTGCTTCGCCACGACATTAAGAGCCCGCTGGTAATTGTAAACGATAATATTGTTGAAGTAACGCTGCGCGCCGAAGCTCTGGAGAACGACGAGTACCGCGACGAGCTGGCCGAGCGCGGCCCATTCTCTGTAGAGCAGGGCCCGCACTATTATTTTACTATTATAGACGGCAAATCGTTTAAAGACGACCTGGATAAGCTGCAGGCCAACATCCCGAAAGAAAAACAGATAGGCTACAAAATAGAGAAGCGCACCACTTTTGCCGACTATTTTATGAGCTGGGGATTTATATTCCTGCTGCTGTTTGGTTTTTGGTTTCTTATGCGCCGCATGTCTGGCGGAGGCGCCGGTGGCCAGATTTTCAACATCGGTAAGTCGCGCGCGGCTTTGTTCGATGCCGAAAATAAGGTGAAAATAACGTTTAAAGACGTTGCCGGGCTGGAAGAAGCAAAAGAAGAGATACAGGAAATTGTAGAATTCTTAAAGAACCCAAGCAAGTTTACCGTACTGGGCGGTAAAATACCCAAAGGCGCGCTTTTGGTTGGCCCTCCCGGAACAGGTAAAACCTTACTTGCAAAGGCTGTTGCCGGCGAGGCTGGTACTCCATTTTTCTCGCTTTCGGGGTCTGACTTCGTAGAGATGTTTGTTGGAGTAGGAGCCGCCCGCGTGCGCGATTTGTTTAAACAAGCCAAAGCCAAAGCGCCTTGTATTGTTTTTATTGATGAGATAGACGCCATTGGCCGCCACCGTAGCCGCGGGCAGCAGCCAGGCGGAAACGACGAGCGCGAAAATACGCTTAACTCTTTGCTGGTAGAGATGGATGGTTTCGGTACCGATTCCGGAGTTATTATTCTGGCAGCTACCAACCGCCCCGATACTTTAGACTCTGCCTTATTGCGCCCCGGCCGTTTCGACCGCCAGATAAGCATAGATAAGCCGGATATTAACGGCCGTACGCAAATCTTTAACGTGCACCTGAAGCCACTTACGCTGGCAACAGATGTAGATGCTAAAAAGCTGGCTACTCAAACTCCTGGTTTTGCCGGCGCCGAAATTGCCAACGTTTGTAATGAGGCCGCGCTTATTGCTGCCCGCCGCAACAAAAAAGCAGTAGACCAGCAGGATTTTAACGATGCGATAGACCGCGTAATTGGTGGTTTAGAAAAGAAAAACAAGATCATTTCGCCGGACGAAAAGCGCATTGTGGCTTACCACGAAGCCGGCCACGCCATTGCCGGCTGGTTTCTGGAGCACTGCGACCCATTGGTGAAAGTAAGTATAGTGCCTCGCGGTATTGCCGCGCTTGGTTATGCCCAGTATTTGCCAAAAGAGCAGTTTTTGTATACCACAGAGCAGCTGATAGACGAAATGTGCATGGCTTTGGGAGGCCGCGCCGCAGAAGAAATAGTATTCGGAAAAATATCTACGGGTGCGCTAAGCGATCTGGAGCGGATCACCAAAATGGCCTACAGTATTGTAACCGTGTATGGAATGAACGAGAAGATCGGTAATCTTTCTTTCTACGATTCTAAAGGCAGCAGCGAGTACAATTTTAATAAGCCATATTCTGAAGCTACTTCGCAAACAATAGACGAGGAGGTGCGCAGAATAGTGCTGGATGCCTACCAAAGAACGCTACAGTTACTAAACGAAAAGCGCGATAAGCTGGAAATAATTGCTCAGGAGTTATTATCGAAAGAAATTCTTTTCCAGAGTGATTTAGAGCGGTTGATTGGTACCCGCCCATTTGCCGGGCTAACAACTTACCAGGCCCACACTGCCGGAACAGATCGTAGCAAAACCCGCAGCGAGATAGACCAGGAAAATAAGCATTACCAGGATTCTGACCGCTACTCTGAGCCATCAGCCGCAGAGCCTGATACCACCAAAGGAGCAGATACCTACAAAGATCAATCTGAAAATGATAAACCGGGTTCTGACGACGATAGTAATAATGAAGTAAAGTCTTAATCGGTTTTATTATGTTAAATAAAAAGCAGTTTGCGTGGCAGGCTGCTTTTTTATTTTAATATAGAGTGCTTTATTTCCGTTGCGCTCACGCTTCTGGTTACAGCATAAAATCGTTACTTTTGTAGTATATGTTCGAAGTAAGATCAAAGGATATAGTATTGGGCAAGGTGCGCGATGCCCTGGTG
>JAFADQ010000160.1 GCA_023424725.1 Bacteroidota bacterium | reverse complement strand
CATGAGCTTCGCCAACCCCGCTCTTTTAAATAACGACATGGTGGGCCGTGTCGCCTTTAACCACGCCTGGTTTCTGGCAGATGTACGGCAAAACGTACTTGGCTATACCTTCGATACCGATAAATTTGGCCCGATAGCGGTTGGCTTGCACCATATAAATTATGGCACCATGACCGAGACCGACGCCACCGGCGCGCAACTCGGCGAATTCAGCGCGTCAGATTATGCTTTTCAGGTTTCGCACGCGCAAACTACAGGTGTTTTTACGTTAGGCGCAACGGCAAAGCTGGCGGTATCGAGCATTGCGGGGCAATCGTCTATGGCGGGTTTGGTAGATGTGGGCGGTATATTTAAGCACCCCGAAAACGATTTGCAGGTTGGCCTGGTGCTGAAAAATATCGGTTATAATTTTAAAACGTTTGATGGCGGCGAGCGGCAGCCCATGCCTTTCGATGCGCAGCTTGGCATGAGTTACAAGCTCGAGCACATGCCGCTCCGGTTCTCGCTCACCGCGCACCGCCTTTACCAGTTCGATATCGTTTACCTCGACCCGAACAAGAAAACCAACCAACTGGGCGCCAACAACGAAGAGATAAAAGAAAAGAAAACCTTCGGCGACAAAGCGCTGCGGCATTTAGTAGTGGGCGGCGAATTCCTGCTTTCTAAAAACATTAACTTCAGGGTTGGCTACCACCACCTGCGCCGCCGCGAGCTGCGTATGGAAGATATGGCAGGTGGCGCTGGCCTCTCTTTCGGCGGGTTGATAAGGATTAAAAGCTTTGAGTTTGCCTTTACCAAAGCTTATTACCATGTAGCGGGCAGCACCACTTTTATCGCAGTGTCGGCTAATGTAGGCAAAAAGAAAGCAGCCGATATTCCGGTAGAGGAAGGCAGTTAGGCTGTAACGGGCAAAAAAATGGCCGTTGCAGGGTAACCTGGATTTGAAATTCAGCAAATAAATACCATGGAGAATTCATCTCAGCTTCTTTCCCGCATTACAATTACTCCCGGCGTAATGGTGGGCAAACCGGTTGTGCGCGGCATGAGAATTACCGTAGAGCAAATATTAAAAGCGCTGGCTTCCGGTCAAACCATAAAAGATTTGGTAGAAGAATTTCCGGTACTGGAAGAAGCCGATATTTATGCCTGCCTTTTATACGCTTCACAACTGGTAGAGCAGGAGCGGGTTTACCCGTTGTCAGCATAAGATTAAATGGCTTTTTCTCTGCTTAGCTTCTTAGCTAAGCTGGCGCTACTGCAAGCTTTTAAGCTTGGGAAATGTAAACCCGGAGGCTTGCAGTAAAAAAGTTCTTAGCGGAGAGGCGAAAAACAGAAGAGTTTGGCTGTAACGGGCAAGAATATGGCCGTGGCAGGGTAAAAGGAGTTAAAAAGAAAGAGGCATCGATTTGATCGATGCCTCTTTCTTTTTACAGTGAAATGAGTTCAAATTTACTGCTTCACAACCCTTACCTGCCGCAATTTCTCTCCTTCTTCTTTTACTTGCAGCACATACATTCCAAATGGCAGATTTGCCGGCGGAGTAACTGTAGCAGATTCTCTTCCGCTTTCTACAGAAATTGCCTGCCGGTGCACCTGTCTGCCCAGCATATCGGTTAGTGTAGCCGTAGCAGGCCCCGTTCTGGTTAGAGAGATTTGGAAAGAGGTGGAGAACGGGTTGGGGTAAGTGGAGAGGGTGGTGGTTGGGGAGGAGGGGAGGCTGAGTGGGTTGTTGCTGAGTTTGGCTAAATACATGTCGTAATTGTTTCCACCTGATATTGGAATATTATCTAGGGTTATGTTTTCTTTAAAGCAGCCAGTAATATAAATGTTCTCTGAGGGATCCATTGTAATCGCCCAAGCAATATGGATTCCATTCCCTTGTGAATATTTAACCCAATTAATATCCCCATATGAATCGTATTTTGCTATAAAAATTTGTGAAGTTTGACTGGAGTTTTGCAGAGTATCAAAGCTAATAGAACCATTTAAACAACCTAATAAATAAATGTTTCCATTAGTATTGACAATAAGGTCCCTAAGGCCACCTGATGCAAAATTATTTTCTCCGCCAGTCATTTTTGCCCAGATGAAGTTACCTGTTTCATTGAGCTTTAATATGAATATTTTTGGTCTTTGATTAAATGGAACAAAAAAGTTAGCAGAAGATGAAAAATTTATTGAGTCATTAAATCCTCCTGCAAAATAAATATTTCCATAATCGTCGGTATCAATGCCAACTAAGCTAAAATTTGAATTATTAGTATTTGAGGTAATCACTTTCTTTGCCCATATAAAGCTCCCTGTCGCATTGTATTTAGCAGATACAATAATGCTCCCGCCAAGGTTAGGGCTAAAGGAAATAGCATCATAGTAGCATGTGCCGCTATAGGAGGCTGCCACTAAATAGTTGCCATTATTTTCAATATTTAATGATACCTTACCTGAAATACTATTACCTCCGGCAGTTTCAACCCAAATCAAGTTTCCATCTGAGTTAAATTTTGCTAAAAATGTGTTTACAGGGTAGTTGCTTGGTAAAGAGGTGGCACCGATCTGGATAGGTTGTGTAAATATTCCGGTAACGAGCAAATTGTTGTTTGCATCGACCATTATATTGTGAGCTTCGTCATCATCACTAGCGCCACCACCACTTTTAGCCCATAAAATATCCCCAGCGGGGTTGATTTTTATTATAAAGAAATCGCGTGCACCATTACTAGTTATGGTGTGATTTTCTATTGTTACCGTATTGAAAAATGTGCCAACTATATAAGAGTTACCTGTAGCGTCTGTGGCTAATTCTTCAATATGCCATATATTTGAATCATCTATTTTTTTAGCCCAGATTACATTTCCTGCGGAGTTATGTTTTACAAAAAAATAAGCTGAAAAATTGGTAGTCGTTAGTGTAGAAGACCCAAAAGTAATATTATTAAAAAACACTCCAATTGTATAGTTGTTTCCTGATTGGTCCGTCGAAATAAGATGGCCATTATCATCTTCTGAACCACCTGCCCAATTCACCCAAATAAAATCAGGTGCCTGGGCATAAGTGGGTATTATTAGAGTATGAAAAATAATCAGGAAGAAAAAACTCTTAATAAAT
This sequence comes from Bacteroidota bacterium, assembly GCA_023424725.1. Classification (GTDB taxonomy): domain Bacteria; phylum Bacteroidota; class Bacteroidia; order Cytophagales; family Hymenobacteraceae; genus JAFADQ01. The sequence continues at coordinate 2,367 of JAFADQ010000160.1, read as the reverse complement.
TTCATGGGCAAAAGAATATAAGCTAATTCAAAATACTGGGTTTTCGTCAAAGGTATTAAAAGCTTGAAATAAATTTATTAGGCAGTTGTTCTCTATAGAATAATTTAGTTTGAAATCCTTTCCCCTCAAATCCTCCTTATTCCGCCACATCTTCTTAATTTTGAGTAACCGTGCCCTTACAACTGCGCGGCAGATTACCCAAGCGAGCCCATGAAATCCACCAAAGAACCTGCAGAGCCCAAAGTTACTCCCGTGATGAAGCAATATGCTGCCATAAAACAGCAGCATCCGGGCGCGCTGCTGCTCTTCCGGATCGGCGATTTCTACGAGACCTTTGGCGAAGATGCCATTAAGGCCGCGCAGATTCTGGTATTGTGCTTACCAAGCGCGGCAACGGCTCGGCCTCGGAAATAGAGCTGGCCGGTTTTCCGCACCATTCTCTGGATACGTATTTGCCCAAGCTGGTGCGGGCGGGGCAGCGGGTGGCCATTTGCGAGCAGCTCGAAGACCCGAAATCGGTAAAGGGCATCGTGAAGCGGGGTGTAACCGAGCTGGTAACGCCGGGCGTGAGCTTTAACGACCAGGTGCTCGACCGCAAAACCAACAACTACCTCTGCGCCATCCACATCGGCCGCGAGTACATGGGCATCGCCTTTCTCGACATCAGCACCGGCGAATTTTTTACCTCCACCGGCGACCTTAGCTATCTGCAAAAACTGCTGCAAAGCCTGCAACCCTCGGAGGTGCTGTTCTGCAAAAAAGCCCGCTCCGAATTTAACGATCTGTTCGGCGAAGACCTGCAAACGTATGCGCTGGACGAGTGGGTTTTTGCCTACGATTTCGCTTACGAAGCCCTTACCCGCCACTTCCGCACCGCCACGCTGAAAGGCTACGGCATAGAAGGCATGACCGAGGGAATTATAGCTGCAGGGGCCATTTTGCATTACCTCTCGGAGGCACAGCAGAAAAATATCGGCCATATCGCCACTATTTCGCGCCTCGAAGAAGACCGCTATGTGTGGCTCGACAGGTTTACCGTCCGCAACCTGGAACTGGTAAATGCCCAGCATCCGGAAGGTGTGCCGCTGATCAATATTCTGGACCAAACGGTTACACCGATGGGTGCGAGGCTGATGAAAAAATGGCTCGTGTTGCCCCTGAAAGATGTGCCGCAGATACAGCGCCGCCAGCAGGTGGTAGAGGCCTTTGTTCAGCAGCCCGACCACCTGGAATTAACGGTGCAGCAGCTCAAGCAGATTAACGACCTCGAGCGATTGATCTCTAAAGTTGCCGTGCGCCGCATAAATCCGCGCGAAATGGTGCAGCTGGCCAAAGCGCTCGAAGCCATCGGTCCGATAAAGAATCTGCTGACATTAAGCAACGTGGCGCCGCTTCAGAAACTGGCTACCCAGCTAAACGACTGCGATGTGCTCCGCGCCGAAATACAGACCAAGTTAAAACAAGATCCGCCCGCGCTTACCAACCAGGGCAACCTGATTCAGGAAGGCGTAGACGAAGAGTTGGACCGTTTGCGCAATATCGCTTTTTCGGGAAAAGATTTTTTGTTGAAGCTGCAACAAAAAGAAGCGCAGAACACCGGTATTTCTTCGCTTAAAGTGGCCTTTAATAAGGTGTTTGGTTATTATTTAGAGGTTACCCACGCGCACAAAGACAAAGTGCCCGCCGACTGGATCCGGAAGCAGACTTTAGTTAATGCCGAGCGCTATATCACACCTGAGCTGAAGGAATACGAAGAGCAGATATTAAATGCCGAAGACAAGCTGTTCGACATCGAAACCCGCATTTACAATGAGCTGGTAGCCACCGCTGCCGAGTTTGTGCCGCAGATACAGACCAACGCCAAAGTTCTTGCCCAGGCCGATTGTCTCAGCGCTTTCGCCCGCGTGGCCATCGCCAATAATTACGTAAAACCCGAGGTGGACGAAAGCTACACGCTGGATATCAAAAAAGGCCGCCACCCGGTAATCGAAAAGCAGCTGCCGGTAGGGGAGAGCTACATTCCGAATGATATTTTCCTCGATACTGAAGACCAGCAGATCATCATCATCACTGGCCCAAACATGGCGGGTAAATCGGCGCTGCTAAGGCAAACCGCGCTGATCGTGCTGATGGCGCAAATCGGTTCTTTCGTGCCTGCCGAAAGCGCCACTATTGGTTTGGTAGATAAGATCTTTACCCGTGTAGGCGCCAGCGATAACCTGAGCCGCGGCGAAAGTACCTTTATGGTGGAGATGACCGAAACCGCCTCTATCCTTAATAACCTTTCGGGCCGGAGTTTGGTGCTAATGGACGAGATCGGGCGCGGCACCAGCACTTACGACGGCATCAGTATTGCCTGGAGCATTG
>JAFADQ010000124.1 GCA_023424725.1 Bacteroidota bacterium | reverse complement strand
GTATGGAACAATATGCCTATTACCCTTAACAGCAGTTTCGACTTTACTTTTACTACCAACCAGTGCGGTGGCGCCGATGGTTTGGGCTTTGTGTTGCAGAACAACGGAACAGCTGCCATTGGTGGCGGAGGCGGCGATATGGGATATTATGGCACGCATGGCAACTTTACACAATCGCTTGCCGTGATGCAGAAGATATATCTTACTTCGCAGTTAATCGTAACTAAAAACAAGCAGGCAACCGCGCTTTCTACCACCACCATTACGCCTAACCTAACCAATTGCGCCAACAGAACTTTGCGCATAACCTGGGATCCGGCTACTACCGAGTTTAAAGTATACTTCGATAATGTGCTTCGCTACACGCTAACCGAAGATATTGTTACTACCATTTTTGGAGGTAACTCGCAGGTGTATTTCGGATTTACGGGTGCTACCGGTGGCGTAAGCGCTGTGCAGAAAGTAATTCCGGGCACGCTTATTTATGAGCCGGTTTATACCGTTAATAAAAACCAGGCAGGTAATTTGTTTAATTTCACCAGCTTCCAGAACCTCGCCGATGTGCTTAACTGCAGCAATATTGTTAACCCGGTTACTATTGATGTAACTCCCGGCTCAGGACCTTATACAGGGCAAATGCTGTTGGGCTCAATTTCGGGGGCAAGCGCGACTAACACCGTAACCATAAACGGAAACGGCGAAACAATCAGTTTTTGCGGCACCAGCACAAACCGTGACATTATCCGTCTGGACGGAACAGATTGGGTAACGTTAACCGACCTGAACATTGTAGGAAGCTGCGGAACCGGCTGGGGAATCCATTTGCTGAACGAGGCCGATAATAACACCATCAGCGGCAATACTATTACGGTAAATGCCACCTCAGCCAATATGGGTCTTAGCCAGGGAATTATCGCTGCTAATTCGTTTACGAATCCGCAATATTATACGGGCAACACAGCCAGCAACCTTACCATCAGCAACAACATTGTAAACGGTGGTTACCACGGAATCCGGATTAATGGCGATGCGGCAACTCCTGCCACCGGCCTTGTTATAGAAGGCAATGCCATTACCAATGCCTACGAATATGGTTTGTATGTTTTGTATAATAACAACCCTGTGCTTCACGCAAACACCATAAATATGCGCACAGGCAACGTACGATCTATTGGTATGATCGTGAACCGCGTGGAGGATGGGTTAACCATGACGAATAATATAGTGATGAATGCCGGCCGCCAGGGTGCTTACCTGAATATGGTAAACTACAACCAGCTTTTGGCTACCGCCGATACCGGACTGATCGCAAATAATATGATTGGTGGAGGTTTTCAGAATTCTACCCACGCCGATGGCTTGTACCTTAACTTCGTGAAGTTTATGAAGATATACCACAACTCTACGCTTACCGATAACTCCGGAACCGGCTACAGCTTTGCGGTAACCAACTGGAAATCGCAGTATCTGGATGTGCGTAATAACTCCTTCGCGTACAACGGCGGCGGCACTGGCTACGCTATCGCTATCGGCGCCGGTATTCAGGAATATTACGCCGATTATAACAACTATTACAGCAACAACAGCCTTTCTGCAATTGGCCGCATCGCTAACGCCGACCGCTTCTCGCTTACCGATTTCAGAGACGCGCCAAACGCAGCCGGTGCGCACGACATGAATTCTACCGACCTCGATCCGGTGTATGTTAGCAACACAGATCTGCATTTGCAGGCCACGTCGCCGCTTGTAACAGATCCGCTGCTTCTCGTTCCGGTGCTTCCGGCCGTAAGCACAGATATAGACAACCAAACCCGCCAGGCCATGACTTCTATCGGAGCAGACGAAGTAAACGTATCTCCAAGAGTTACTGCAGGCAAAACGTTAGAAGCCGTTGTATACCCTAACCCGTTTAAAGAAACTCTTTTTGTGAATGTAAAAGGAGCCGAAGGTAACGTGCAACTGGTTTTAACCGATATGGTGGGCCGCCAGGTGTATAACAAAAATACCGATGCCGGAAACGGAGAAATTTCTATTACGCCCGATGCGCCACTGGCCCAGGGAGTGTATGTGCTGAAAGTAACCTATACCGGAGTTGTAAGCCAAACCAAAGTTGTGAAACAATAAACACCTGCAGAGGCCAAAAAAGCCTCTGCTACAACCCAAAAGCTCCCTGTTTATTAGGCAGGGAGCTTTTTTATTTAGATGATTTTGGTTCGCAATAGCCCGTTTTTTGGCCCTCGCAGCTTATTATTTGTTTATTGGGAATTGAAATAACCACGCCGCTTCTACCATGCTGCGTTATCCTGAGAACTCCATCAGATTCTCTGATACCAATTGAAGAGGGCAAATGAGCTTCTGTAGCTCGTCAGTGAGGACACTGACGAGGGCGGCCTTGGTGCAGTGTTTGCCCTCGTTTGTGTCCTCACAAACGAGAAACGGATAGCCGCTTCTCACCTCTGTCATTGGCAACACAACCGGGCGCAGCTCTGAAGAACCGTGCCGGCCAGAACCACATTCTTTTTACACCTGTTTTTGGCAACGATAGCCAAGGGCATGGTTACAAAGATATTTCAGTATTTAATCCCTAACAAATCCTTAAATTTCCTGCACCAGCTCTTCCAGTACCTTATCGTCGCCGATGCCCATTTTTTTGCGCAAACGGTGGCGGCAAAGCCTTATCGCATCCGGACTTATGCCCAACATGTTCGACATTTCTTTTACCGACAAATCGAGTTTGCTCAGCACCAGGTAGCGGGTTTCGGCAGGGCTAAGGTTGGGTAATTTCGCGCGCAGCCTGTCCAGATATCCGGCATGCACTTTATCGAAAACCAACCTGAATTCGCGCCATTGCTCGTCTGTAAGAATGGTAGAGTGCAATAATTTATCGCGCGCTTCTTTGTTGGCAATCTGGTCCGGAGTTGATAACTGATTTTTATGCTTTTCCAGCTCTGCCGAGAATTCTTCTATCAGCTTATTTTTCTCCCGGATATGGTGTGTAAAATCGCGTAATTTCTGGCTGGCAAGTTCCAGTTCGTGCGATATGGTTTTGTTTTTTGCCTGTAGCTTTTCCTGTTTTTGCCGGTGAATAAGGCGTTGCCGGTTAATAAACAATACCGTAATTATTAGTAATAGCAAAATGCCGGTTACCAGGCTGTTACGTATAGTTTTCTGAAGGTTTTTTTCGGCGCTTAGCCTTTGCATTTCGGCATTATGCAATTGCAACTCAAACTTGCGGTCGGGTTTTGTGGCAATGCGCCGCCTGTAATTTGTATGCAGGCTGTCCTGGCCAACATAAGCCGAATCTGAATAAATGTAAGCCCGCGCGAAATCTCCTTTGGCGGCATAATATTTGGCCACCACAGGGTACAGATCTACTTTGCGCAAAAATGGTTGGGCAGATCTTGGCAGCAGCTCGTTTATCTGTTTTATCTGTGCCTGCGCCTGGGTTAAATCGTTTTTAAGCAGGCTTATACGGGCAAGAATCCCGAGCGAGATCATGGCATTATCTATCTCGCTAACTTTCAGGCTGGCTTTTACATCGTGCAGCAGCAGCGGAATTGCCTGGTCGTATTTTTTCTGCAAAAAATAGCTCGAGCCCAGGTTTCCGGCGGCAATTCCCATCCAGGTGCTGTCGCCGGCGGCTTCGGCTATTTCGTAGGTTTTTTGCAGGTAATAATCGGCAGATTTAAAATTGCGTTCGCCGCGGTAAATCAGGCCAAGCGTATTGCTAATGTTTATCAGATCCCGTTTTTTATTGGTTGGCGGCAGTGCCCACGCTTCCGACAAAAACTTTAGCGCCATTTGTTTATCGCCAAACTTGTAATAGGCAATGCCAATGTTGGCCACCATGCTCTGTTTGTTTGGTATTTCTTCTATTGGCGTTGCTTTTAGTAACTGGTACGAACTCAGGTAATTATCGAAGCTAAGCACATATTTATCATCAGAATGCAGGTAATAATAACCAAGCGCCTGCCGTGTCCTGATCTGAAGATGACTTATTTTTTTATCGTCAGAAATCTCTTTTAAAGTTTGAGTGCGGCGCTCGAAAAGAGGGTAATTGGTTTGCCGGCCCCACAGGTAATATTCACATCTGATAAACTCTGCTTCCAGTTCCAGCTCTTTGTCGCCGGCTTGTTTTGCGGCGCTTGCCAGGGCATTTAACTGGATAAAATAAACTACAGAATCTTGCTGTTGGGCTTTCCCGTTATAGAATTCAGAATCGATGAAAAGATAGCGCTGCGCGTATGTTTTGTGAAGCACAGACTCATATTGCCCCAAACCAGGCAAAGCCGGCAAAGCAAAAATGATTATAAACAACGCTTTTCTTAACACTACTTCCGGGTTTATTTGTAATAAAGAGCAATATAAGTAAGTTTCGACATTTAGAATAGTTTCTGATCTTCTGATTTAGATAATGTTTTGGCAAAGCGTTTACGGCCGCAAAATTCTGTGTTAAATAAGCAATATAAGCCGGCCATGAAGTATACTATCCTTCACACCGTCACAAACTGTGCAAACTTCGGCTCCTAAAAACCTCACCCCCCAACCCCCTCTCCAAAATGAGAGGGGGAGAATAAGGAGCCTGCGGCAAATTAAATTAAGAGCAAAGCACGATAGCCGCTTTGGGAATTTATGCACTGTTTGTGGCGGTTTAATGTATAACACATGAAGAATGGCCAATTTGGGAAAATTCTATAACCTGCGGGCATCAATTTTTAAGTCGGCAGAAGGTAAAACTTCTATTATGGGTTTTCTATTTTTGATCGATATTTTACTAATGGCCACCTCTTAATAAACCTAATGTACAGGCACTTACAGGATCGGTAATTAATGTTACACTTTTGTTACGCTCTGTTATGCTATTGTAATGAAGATTATTAGGATTTAACATATAGCTGGTACATTTTTGAAAAATGAAATTTCAGAACCGGGTTTTACTCTGTTTTGGCTTTTCTGCTCTTACCCGAAATACAAGCATTTACTTTTTAATCTATAAAATGAAAGGTTTCTTTCTTCTTTCTTCCTTACTGGTCTGGTGCGCGTTTTCAGCGGTTGCCTCGCCCGGCGATACAATCATTGTGCAATCGCATACCGAAACCCAGCTTAGCTATTATGGCGATTACGACAGCCCGGTGAACTTCGCGGATACGGTTACAACCTATCGTAACATTACCATGACGTTTACGCTGGGCAAATATAACTGCCCGGGCAACCCGCAGTATTGCGGCGATTGGGATTATACCGTGCAGGTTTTTCTGGTTACTCCTAACGAAACGTTTGAGCTTGGCCGTTTTATGACACCTTATGCCGGCATCAGCACATTTCCGTTTAGCTGGAAGCACCGCTACAATTTTGATGTAACAGATTATGCCCAATACCTGAAAGGCGAAAACACCATACGAATTTTGTACATGGGGTATTCGGGCGGATTTACGGCCAATGTAAAGTTTACCGCCATAGAAGGAACTCCGCCCAGAAATGTTTTAAAAATAGACCGCTTATGGGCCGGCACTTTCGATTACGGAAGGCAGATTTCTATAGAGAACCAGGTGTATGCCAAGTCGCTGCAAATGCCGGCAGGCGCCGAAAGCGCGGTGCTGAAAATGAATGTTACAGGGCATGGCAGCAATGCCGGCGATCTGTGCTCCGAATTCTGCAGCAAATACTACCAGGTAAAACTTAACAATGCGTTAGTTTCGCAAACCAATATCTGGCGAAACAATTGCGGCTTCAACAACCTGTATCCGCAAACCGGCACCTGGATTTACGATCGGGCCAATTGGTGCCCCGGCGATGTAGTGCAGTCTAACTTTCATCCGTTGGCATTTACTGCTGGCGGCAACAATCTGGTAGATGTAGATTTTCAGCCATACCAGCACGCCAACGCGCAATCGTCTTACATTGTAGAGGGGCAAGTAATTTATTACGGACCATATAATTACACCACCGATGCGGCCTTAGAAAACATTATTTCGCCAAACAACCACGAGAATTTTTTCCGCTCTAACCCGGCTTGTGAAGAAGCAAAAATTATGGTGCGGAATACAGGCAGTACCGCCATAACTTCGCTTTCGGTAGAATATGGCGTGGAAGGTTATCCGCTGCAAACAGTTACACAAAGCATTAGCATTCAGCCTTCAGAAAGTCAGGAAATTTCGTTGCCGGGTTTAGCCGGATTTATTACCCTGCCAACCTCTT
>JAFADQ010000118.1 GCA_023424725.1 Bacteroidota bacterium | reverse complement strand
CGCAAATTGTAATAGGAATTCAGGTTCGCGAAGGAATAGATGCTGTGGCGGCCAATTTAGGCCCTGGTAAGAGAGAATTCTGGATCGAGAATCTTGGAGTAGCATTTCCAATACACAGATCGTTTTCTCTAGTGTTGGCTCTGGTAAATATCGTGCTGATAATTAAGCTACGTGCCTTACCTGATTTGCTCATGAACAGATTCGGAAAGTGGCTGGCAGTAGTAATTTTGCTTAGCATAGGGTCTGGGGTAGTGATGGCTTATTTTGCAATTCCGGCCTATTTACAACCTTTACACCTGCTACTTTCCAGTTTAATGTTCGGGCTTCAATTCCTGATATTACTAAAATATTATTATTCAACATCTGTAAAAGCCAGCATGGTCTGGAAGTAACCGATGAGCATGATTTCAACAGGCAATACCTCAACTTCTCATTTTCTTCAACTGATGATTACAGTAAAGTCTGTTTTTCAGCTTACTAAATTCCGGTTGTCGTTTGTGGTGGCCTTTTCAAGTGCTGTTGGTTATATTTTAGGAGTTAAAGGCCCTGCAGATTGGATAAATGTTGCTTTGGTGCTAACAGGTGGTTTTTTGGTTACCGCAGCAGCGAATATTATTAACCAGATATGGGAGAAAGATCTGGATAAGTTAATGAAACGCACAGCCAACAGGCCGCTTCCTACAGGGCAAATTTCTGTGCCTGAGGCAGTGGTAGTTGGGGTTGGATTTGGAGTAGCAGGACTGGCCATCCTTTCGCTGCATTTTAATGTTTTCAGCGCAGTTCTGGCTTTTATTTCGCTGGTGTTGTATGGTTTTGTATACACGCCAATGAAGCGGATTTCTCCTATTTCGGTTTTAGTAGGTGCTATTCCGGGCGCGTTTCCACCATTAATAGGGTATGTGGCCGCTTATGGTAGCATTACTCCGGAAGCGTTAATTTTGTTTGGGATACAGTTTATTTGGCAGTTCCCGCATTTTTGGGCAATTGCCTGGGTGCTGGACGATGATTATAAAGCCGCAGGTTTTAAAATGCTGCCCTTTGGCGGAAGCAAAGATCTGAAAACAGCGGTGCAGATAATGAGCTATACCATGCTGTTAATCCCTGCTAGTTTATTGCCGCTAAAAATGGGTATGACCGGGTCTACATCGGCCTTTATAGCTGTATTATGCGGAGTGCTGTTTTTAATGCAGACTTTTTACCTGATGCGTACCTGCTCTAAAAAAGCGGCTTTAAATATTATGTTCGGCTCGTTTTTGTATTTGCCCATTGTGCAAATAGCTTTCGTGCTCGATAAAGTTTGATTGGGAAGTAGAACTAAAGGGAAGAAAAATCAACAAAAAGGCTGTAGAGCCCAAAGTTATATGATCGCACAACCAATAATGCCAAACAGATATAATGATCAACAGGCTTCTGAAGGTTTGCACCCTAAAAAGCTGCTATTAACGTTACTGATTGTGAGCATCTGTATGATGTTCGCGGCTTTTACCAGCGCGTATATCGTGCGCAGGGCAGAGGGCAACTGGCTCGATTTTGAATTGCCTAGTCTTTTCCTTTATACCAGCATTATAATTGTGCTCAGCAGCATAACCATGCAGTGGGCGCAGTATTCTGCAAAAAAAGATAATCTGGAAACCATGCGCCTGATGCTGGGTTTAACAGCCTTGCTTGGTGTAGCGTTTTTAGTGGGGCAATATATGGCCTGGGCCGATATGGTTGCAAATAATGTGTTTTTTGGGGGCGATTCTGCCAACCCTTCCGGCTCATTTCTGTATGTATTAACAGGACTGCACGGATTTCACATTATTACAGGCTTAATATTCCTGATAATTGTTTTAATTTCGGCTTTTCAATACAAGGTGCATTCTAAGAGTATGCTGCGTATCGATTTGTGCACTATTTACTGGCACTTTTTGGGCGCACTCTGGATGTACCTGTATATCTTTGTTTTAATTAATCATTAACCTGCGATACACAAACTAATTTATGGCCCACGCAAAAGCACTCGACAGACCCGCATCTGGTGTCTGGGATGGCGGCAACGAACCGTTAAAGGCAAGCTACGGCAAGCTGATGATGTGGTTTTTCCTGTTATCTGATGCGTTTACCTTTACTGCTTTCCTGGTTACTTATGGCCTTATTCGCCATAACCACGCCGGATACACCGGCACACCCGAAGAGTTTGTTCCTTCAGTAGATTACTGGCCTATTCCGGAAAAGATATTTAATGCTTTCCCTGGATTTCATGGGGTAGATCTGCCGTTGGCATTCGTGGCATTAATGACCATGATTTTGATCTTAAGCTCGGTAACTATGGTACTGGCTGTTGAGGCCGGCCACCGTATGGATAAGCGGGCAGTAGAAAAATGGATGCTTTGGACTATATTGTTTGGTTCTACCTTTATCGGTTGCCAGGCATGGGAGTGGACTCACTTCATTACCGGAACTGATGCCGGTATGACATTGGCCGATGGCTCTAAATTTTTCGGTGCAAACCTAATGCAAAATGAGTATGGCCCGGTTGCTTTCGCCGACTTGTTTTTCTTTATAACCGGTTTTCACGGAACGCACGTTTTTGTAGGGATCATTCTGCTTATTATGGTGTTTATTAATACCGTGAATGGTACTTATCAGCGGCGCGGCCATTACGAAATGGTAGAGAAAGTTGGTTTGTACTGGCACTTTGTAGACCTTGTTTGGGTATTTGTATTTACCTTCTTCTATCTTGTATAACCCAGTTTTACGGCAAAATATTTTATGGCAGCACATCAGCAATACGACCCGAACGATTATCCAACAGAGGTAGGAACTCCTCATACCAGAGTTATCTGGAAAACATTCTTTATCCTTTGTGGTTTAACTGCTGTAGAGTTCCTCTTCGCTTTTACTATGGAGGCAGGCACACTTAGAACCTCTATATTTATTGTCCTTACCATATTTAAGGCATTTTATATCGTGGCGGAGTTTATGCACCTTAAACACGAAACCAAGAGTCTTATTTGGTCTATCCTGATACCGCTTGCATTTTTGGTTTGGTTAATAGTAGCCATGATAGCTGAAGGAACCTATTATTACGACTCCGTTATCAACTATTTTAAGTAAGTAATGCTCAATTTAAAGAAAACCGGTATACTAGTGGCTGTGCTGCTGGTACCGGTTTTTGTTTTTTTATTCCTGAAGAACTTCGGGCAGAACCACTACGAACTTAGAAAGTTCGTACCTGTCGGGATAGACTCTACCACTGTTAACGGAACCGTTCAGTACGATACTATCTGGCATAAAGTGCCCGATTTTAATCTTACAGACCACAACGGTAATCCTGTAAGCCAGCAGCAGCTTAATGGTATTTATATTGCCGATTTTTTCTTTGCTACCTGCACCACCATTTGCCCTAAAATGACCAGGCAAATGAACCGTGTTCAGGACCTGTTTAAGGAGAACCCGAATGTTAAGCTTATTTCTTACACCGTTAATCCGGCGCAGGATACCGTAGAGGCTTTAAAAGCTTATGCGGAAGAATATGGTGTAGAAACCGGCAAGTGGTACCTGGCCACCGGCGATAAAGCCCAGATATATAACCTGGCCAGAAAAGGATATTATTTACCAGTTCAGGACGGATCGGGTGATGAGAATGATTTTATTCACAGCGAAAGATTAGTACTTGTAGATCCGAACAAGAATATACGTGGTTTTTACGACGGCACCGATCCTGAAGAGGTAGACCGTTTAATAACCGAAATTAGAGTTTTATTACATGAGTTCGACCTTAGCGCCAAAGAGTAACAAAAAAGCTGCTGCTTTTATAGGCATAATTGCCGTGGTTGTTCCGGCACTTGTAGCGCTGCTGATGCTATTGCCGCAAACCAGCCGGCCCGAAGGCATTAATGTTTCTTTTCTTCCGAAGTTACATGCAATTATAAACTCTCTTACAGCCGTAGCCTTAGTAACGGGTTATTATTTTATCAGGAAAGGAAACCGGCAATACCACCGCTATGCTATGTGGACGGCTTTTGTGCTATCGGCTATTTTTCTTACGTCGTATGTGATATACCACACCTTTGCAGAATCTACCAAATATGGCGGCGACGGCGCGCTTAGGTATATCTATTTCTTTATTCTGATATCGCACATACTGCTTTCTATGCTGATTGTGCCGATGGTGCTGTTCTCTATTTATTACGGCATTACTAACCAGCTTGCCAGGCACAGAAAATTGTCGCGCTATACATTCCCGGTTTGGTTGTATGTAGCGGTAACGGGTGTGCTGGTTTATATTCTGATTTCGCCGTACTATTCCTGATTTTTGCCGTAAATTTGCAGTTGATTTAAATACACCGGAGATGAAGCGATTTTTAGTTCTTTTTTCGGTTGTGATGGCCCTGATTCTGACCGTTCCAGCCTATACCAATGCCCAATGCGCTATGTGCAGGGCCTCTGTAGAATCTAATGTTCAGACTCAGGATTCTCAGGTAGGGGCAGGGCTTAATTCAGGAATTCTGTACTTAATGTCCATACCGTATATCCTTATCGGCACGGTTGGTTTTATCTGGTATCGTTACAGCAAAACCAGCAAACCAAAACACCAGTTTAATGGCTAGGAGTAAAATTGCTTCTATGCTTGGCTTGCGCTGCCCGCGTTGCCGCGAAGGTAAAATGTTTACCCATTCGGCATTTAATGTAAAGCGGTTTGATGAAATGTACGAGCAGTGCCCTGTTTGCGGCCTTTATTTCGAGATTGAAGTAGGTTTTTACTGGGGCGCGATGTACATAAGCTACGCTTTTTCGGTAGCGCTTGTAGTACTGGTAGGTATTATTTTATACAACACCGGCGACCCGTCTATTTGGGTGTACGTTGGAGCCGTAACAGGAAGCGTAATTTTGCTCACGCCTTTGTTTTTTCGCTATGCCCGTATGCTGATGCTGCACATGTTTGGCAATGTAAGCTACGACCCCGAGGCCGCCCGCAGGCACCTGCAACGTTAGTGGCATTATTTTAGTAGCGGCTGTGGTTTAAATTTCTTTTTTCAGCCGTTTTTAGTTTGTTCCCCAAATTAGCCCGTTTATCTGCTTTTGTTGGCCTTGCGCTCCTGTTGGTAGCTGCGGGGCTCTATTTTGCGGGCATAAGAGCAGAAAAAGGTTCGCGCAGCCCGGCAAACCTGGTGCAGGAACGTGTGTTGCAAAGCCTGGAAATTGCCCGGCAAGACGCCAGCCTGATTCTGGAAACGCACCAAACAAAAGATCTTTTTGAGTCTGATCTTATCGGTAGAGTTAAAACTCCCAGCTTCCTCTACAAAAACAAAACGCTTTTTTACTGGACCGACCATCAGGTATTGCCCGATCGCGAGCTAATCAGGAATACAGAAAGGGTGCGTGCGGTTGACATGCGGACCGGTAAATTTCTGGTGTTAAATACTCCTGTATCTAATGAGTTGGTGCTGGTACAGTATATTCCGCTGGAGCGAACCTATCCGGTACGAAACGCCTTTTTTTCTTCCGGCCTGAACGACGATATTTTTAAGGGACTAACGGCCAGTATAACCCTGGAAAAAGAATCGGCAGAAACAGAGATATTTTCGCCCAAAGGGCTTTTTCTGTTTGGCTTAACCGATATGTCGTTTTCCGGCTCAAGTCCGCTCATTACGGCATCGGTTTTGTGTTTGCTGGTTGCAGCATTGCTGTTTGTTTGCTGGCTTCAGCTAATCGCGTTTTCGTTATACAAGCAAAGAAAAATTTTAGCCGGGGTTTTAACAGGTATTGTGCCGCTTTTCCTTTTTCGGATTGTTTCTATCTGGTTTAATTTTCCGTTTGCTTATGCCGATATAGGTTTTTTTAACCCGCGCATTTTCGCGGCTTCTGTTTGGGCGCAATCGGTTGGAGATCTGCTACTTACCTTGCTTATGGTGGGTATTGGGGCTTTGCATGTATGGTATCTTACATCGGTGCACTTTACCAAGTTAGCTGCGAGGGCCAAAAAGATGCCCATTGCGGTAAGATTTATTCTGATAAGCGGCCTCTATTTGTGGGCGGTGTATATGCTTTTTCATGTGTATACCTCTTTGCTGGCCAACTCCAGGATAGAGCTGGATATTACCCGCAGCCTTCAGTTTACGATATACAGAGCCGGGCTAATGGCCGCTTGCGTTTTGCTTACCGGCTCGTTTTTTTTGGTGGTGCAGCCTTTAATGGGCTGGCTGCAATATATTGCCGAAAATATTAGCCGGAAACGTTTTGCGGTTGTGTATTGCCTGTTGCTGCTGCTTGCTATTCCGTTATGGTGGTTCGATTATGCAGAACTGATAATGGTGCTGGTGATAGGGCTTTGTTACCCCTTGTTTAGCTTGCTGGTAACTTTTAGAAAAGAATCCAGAGAGCTGCCTTTTCATTTGTATGTGCGGCTTTTCGTGGCGGCGGCAATCAGTGCGGCTGTTGGGGCTACCGCTTTTTATTTACACCAGCAGCAGCGCGATATTCATCAGAAAGAACAAATTGCCGATAACCTGCTGTTAAAGAACGACTTGCTGAGCGAATACCTGCTACACGAGGCCGGACTAAAAATTGCCGCCGACCCCATGATAAGGCGGCAGCTATTAAACCCGGTGGTTTCTATAGAGCTTATCACCCAAAAAATAATGCGGCAGCATGTAGGGAGCCACTTTAACGCATACGACCCGAAAGTGCATATATTTTCCGGCTCCGGAATATCGGCTAACCCAGCCGACTCTATGCAAACCCTGAAGGAATATACCCAAACCCTGGCCATAGATACAGAAAAAACCAGTACGCCCGGCTTGTATCTTAAAACAGGGCAAAATAACAGGCAAGCCAGAACCTATATTCAGTTTATAGATATAGAAGAAAACCAAAACAAGCTGGCTACCATTGTGCTGGAGTTATCGCTTAAGCGAATGCCGGCCAATAGTGTTTTGCCCAGGTTATTAGTAGACCAGCGGTTTTCTAACGCTAATCTGGAAGAAGGCTACAGTTTTGCCCTTTATCAGGATGGCCGGCTTATTGCCACCAACGGCGATTTCGATTACCGGGCAACATTCGGTGATCAGATTCAACACAACACTTCAGTTTTTGAGGGAAAGAATTTTACCGGAAGCGGGTATTCTCATTACGAGCTCAAAAGCAATAACATAACCATAATTGTATCTTCCGGAGCATATTTGTTAGAGAACAGCCTGGCCAATTTTTCTTTTCTGTTGCTGATTTTTACAGCCTCTATTATACTGGCTATATTAATTTACGCGGTTTTACGTCCTGAATTGCGTATCAAGCTTTGGTCGTCGCTGAGCGCGAAAATTCAGCTGCTGCTTAGTTTGGGGCTGTTAGTTCCGCTGGCGGTTATAAGTCTGGCCATTATAAGCCAGGTAACAAAATCGTATAAAGAAGATATAAAGGCAGCTTATAAAGATAAAGGAGAAGTAATTCAGGCCCGGATTAGCAGTTACACTGTTAGCGATACCCTGCTGGCACCAAAAGAAGAGCTGGCAGAGGTGATCTCGGATCTGGCGCAACTTTCTGATACCGAAATTCATTTATACGATAACCAGGGCAATCTTGTACAAGCCAGTCAGCCACTTTTATTCGAGATTGGTTTGCTTTCTAACTACCTTAATCCGGAGGCTTATAGTACCATTAGGTACAAAGGCACAGATAGGATGCTGGTGTCAGAATCTGCCGGCCGGTGGTCGTTTAATGTGCTGTATATGCCGGTGCGGTCTGGTACCGATAACATTGCGGGGTTTTTAGCCTTGCCTTTTTACGATTCGGAAAAAGACCTGGATGCCCGTATAAATAAACTCGCCACAACGGTAATGAGCATTTTTACGCTTATTTTCCTGTTTTCGGGTTTGTTTACGTTTATTGCAAGCCGGGCCGTGGTGGTGCCGCTTCAAATAATAACCGAAAAACTGCGCAGGGTTACCTTGTCTAAACGAAACGAGCCGATAC
>JAFADQ010000259.1 GCA_023424725.1 Bacteroidota bacterium | reverse complement strand
AAGCGTTAGAGAAAGGTTTGCAGCAGCAAGCACAGATGCAACAAGGGCAACAAGGCGGCGCTTTTAGTGGCATGGGCGGGCTTTGGGCCGTGCTTATGTTTAGCCGCATGGGCGGCATGATGGGCTTTGCCTCGCAACCTAACCCGCGTGTTTATTCTAACCCCGGCGTTTACCAGAAATCTACTACCATGTACCGCCAAACCGCGCCCACCAGCGGCCGTTCGGGCTTTTTCCGTGGCAGCAGAGGCTATTCGGCATAAATCTTTTCTGAAACGAATTTTGGCGTAGCCAATCAGAATTTGCGGAAGTAAAGAATCTGCAGAATTTGGTTTGTTGGTTTATAGCCCGTAAAATCATAGTGCCGTTGCGGCAGTAGAGTATATTAGCAAAGGCAAGGCCGAAAAATCTGATACAGGTTCCCATCTGTGCATCCGATAATAACCAAAGAGTGAAGTTAAGCCGGAAACGAAAAAGAAAATTAATAACCTACCTCGATATCTTAGACCAGCCAATCAGGTTTAACCCGTTTGTGTTTAGCCGGATGTTTTTGTTATGGGCGGTTTTAGGGTTAGTAGGCGGGCTGGTAGCCGGAGCTTACTGGATCGTGCTGGAGTTTCTTATTCATCAATCAGAAACTGTTACAGGTTGGGAAGTAATTCCGCTTATGGCTGGCGCTGGGTTGCTGGCAGGGCTGGTTATTCATTTCATCGGCGATCCGGGCGAGATACATCTTATAGTAGACAACATACGGTTTAATAAAGGCAAGCTGGACCCGAAGCAGAATCCGTCTATGATCTTATCGTCGCTGCTGTGTGTGGCCTCGGGCGGCAGCTTAGGTCCGGAGGCGCCGCTGGTGCAGGTAACCGGCTCTACGGGCAGCTGGCTGGGCAAAATTTTCAGGTTGAAAGGAGAGAACCTGCGCTCGCTTAGTATTGCGGGCATGGCATCGGGGTTTACCGCTTTGTTTGGCGCGCCCTTGGGCGGCAGCTTGTTCTCGCTCGAGATTTTGCACCATAAACATGCCGCCGAGTATTACCGGGCTATTATTCCGGCTTTTGTGGCAAGCTGTTTTAGTTACATTGTTTTCGCGGTAATTACGCACCTGGGCATTGGCCCAATCTGGGATTTGCCGGCTTACCAAATGGCCGATAAATTCGATTTTGCTTATGCTGTGTTGTTCGCTATTTTGGCCACCGCAGCCGGTTGGGTGTTTATATTTTCGGCCAAATTCTTTCGTTCTGTCTTCTCTAAAATCAGCTCACCAATTTATGTTAAAACCTTAATAGGCGGCATTGTACTTGGGGTAATCGCTTTTTACTTTCCTATAACCCGGTTTTTCGGGCATCATCAAATAAACGATTTGCTTGCCGGTGCTTTATCGTTGCAGTTTTTGTTTGCGGTGCTGGCGCTTAAAATTATCGCCATATCGGTTACGGTTACTTCGGGCTGGCGGGGCGGTTTTATTATTCCGCTGTTTTTTGTAGGCGCCACGTTAGGTATAATTCTGCACCGCATTTTCCCGGCCATCGATTTATCTCTCACCATTGTTAGCTGCATGGCCGCTATAAATGCCTGCGTAACCCGCACGCCCATGAGTACCACTATTTTGCTCTCTACCTTAACCGGATTTACTTACTTTACGCCCATACTTTTTGCAAGCCTTACCGGGTATTTTCTGGCGCCGCGTATTCCGTTTATCTCTTCCCAAATGGATAAAGAAAGCAAAACCGGCTCAGCAGCTTTGTAAGTGTAAGCCCGAAGAAAATAAAATATAACCGGTGCGAAAGGCATCAAAAATCTACAGAAATAACACCGGTTTACTCCTTTTTTAGCTCTATATTCCATGTCCGATCTTATTCCATTCCAAAGCGATTCTGCAACCATCAGCATAAAAACGATTAGCCTGGGCGGCAATGTAGAGAATGCCGTGCGCGGACTTGGCTGGGAGTGGTGCGTAGAAGAAGATTGCGCAACTTACCTCTCTACCGAAGCGGTGGCCTTGCCGCGCAGCCAGGCCGACGAGCTGCTGGAAGCCGCCGATACGCTGTACGATATGTTTGTGCAGGCCGTGCCCGAAGGCTTGCCCGATGCTTTTCTGGAAGAGCTGCACATACCGCGCAACCTGTGGCAAGCCGTTAGGTTAAGCTGGGAAGACGATAGAAACTGGCATTTGTATGGCCGGTTTGATCTTGTGCAAACTCCCGAAGGCCCAAAACTGATAGAATTTAATGCCGATACCGCCTCTGCCATTCCCGAAACCGCCGTGGTGCAGTGGGCAAGCCTGGCCGCCGATGGCAAGAAAGACGCAGAGCAAAGCTCCGGTTTATACGAAGGCCTGGTAGAGCAGCTCCGGCACTGGCGCGAACTTAACCCCGACCTGCGGGCATCGCTTTTGCTGGTGTATGCGGGCATAAGCGCCGAAGACCGCACCAACTGCGAGGTAATTGCGCACGCCGCCAAAGAAGCAGGCTTTAACACCTTTGTGTGCCCCGTAGAAGAAATAAATGTTAGCGTTGCCGAAGACGAGCGCGGCGTGTGGGCCAAAAGCCGCGAAAACCTCTGGGAAAACTTTTCTTTTGTGTTTAAGCTCGTGCCCTGGGAGCAAATTGCCTGGGAAGAACCCGACCTGGCGCACATGCTTACAGACCTGATGGCCAAGCGCGATATTGTAATTGCTAACCCGGCTTATACGCTTCTGTTCCAAAGCAAAGCAATGCTGGCAAGGCTCTGGAAAATGTTCCCTTATCATCCGTTGCTGGTAGCTGCGGGCACCGAAAAACAGGGCGGCAGATCGGTGCGCAAACCTGTTTTCGGGCGCGAAGGGCAAAACGTGCAACTGGTGTTTCCGGGTGGTATAAGCATGGGTACCGAAGGCGAATTTTCAGGGCAGGCGCAGGTGCACCAACAGTTTATTAACCTGCCGCAAGATGCCGCGGGAAATCTTTACCAGGCGGGTGTTTTTTGGGCCGGCGAAGCATGTGCCATTGGTTACAGAAGAGAAAAAGGCATTATTACCAACCTGTCGCAGTTTGTGCCGCATATTATTGTCTGATTAACATACTTTTATTTAGAGCAGGCTGCGGAGGCCAAAAACAAGGCCGGCACAACTTTAAAACCTGATTTAAGGTAATAATAAGGTGCCCGGAAATTCCGGAACCTATTTAATAACGGCAACCCTCTCTAAATATCTGCCGAATACTATATTTTTGTAATACCAAGCAGCCTGCCATGACCATCCCCATATACCAGATCGATGCCTTCACAAACAAAGTTTTTGGTGGAAATCCGGCGTCGGTTTGCTTGCTGCCTTATTGGCTCGAAGACGAATTGATGCACAAAATTGCCTGCGAGAATAACCAGGCCGAAACCGCTTTTATCGTGCGCAACAGCGAGGTTTTTGAGCTCAGGTGGTTTACGCCAACCCAGGAAGTAGATCTTTGCGGGCACGCTACGTTGGCTGCCGCTTACGTTATCTTTTTTCATTTGGCGTATAATCACGACGAAATCAGATTTAAAACGTTAAGCGGGCCGGTGTCTATTTCCTTAGGCGAGAAAAGTATGCTGGCGCTCGATTTTCCGAACCGCCCGCCAGAAGAAGTTAAAATTCCGGAAGGGTTTATAGAAGCGCTGGGCTCGTGGCCAACCAAAGTATATAAATCCAGAGATTACATGGCGGTGTTCGAAACAGAAGAACAAATACGAGCGCTTACACCTGATATGGATTTGCTGAAGAAGTTCGATTGTTTGGGAATTATAGCAACGGCTCCGGCAAAAGAAGGCAGCGAGGCAGATTTTGTATCGCGGTTTTTCGCGCCCCGCGCCGGCATTCCCGAAGATCCGGCCACCGGCTCGGCGCACTGCACTTTAATACCGTACTGGGCCGAAAGATTGGGTAAAAAAGAAATGCTTTCTCATCAGCTCTCTAAAAGAGGGGGCGAGCTTTGGTGCGAATTAAAAGACGACCGCGTAGTAATAAAAGGCCAGGCGGTGCTGTACTTAAACGGGCATATTTATCTGTAATGCCCCTGTTTTTGGCATTCGCAGCTTTTTATTTGCTTCCGGCGGCTCTTTCTGCTACTCTTACCACCTGGCTGGTTATCTTTTCTCTTGAGAATCCGCGCTCTGCCAATAGCCGTGCATTCTCCTGAAATTCCTTAAACAAAATCCGGTCTTCTATAAGTAATTTCAACGCCGATAAGGCAGAGTTTGGGTCGAGCGGATTGCAATACAGGCCGCAGCGGTGCTCTTCTACCAGGTTTTTTAGCCAGCCGTGCGTGTTTACCAGGCACACCTTTCCGGCCGCCAGCGAATCGAAAAACTTGTTTGGGCTGTTGGTTTGCAACACCGTTAAGGTATCGAAAGAAGTATATGTAGCATCCGAGGCATTCAGCAACTCTCTAACCTGAAAATGATCTAAACTACCGAAAAAATGTACATTGGTTAACTCCTGTTTTTGGGCTCTTTCGCGCAGCATTTTTTCCTGAGCGCCTGTGCCTGCTATAAAAAACAGGGCCTCGTTTAAGCCAGCGTTTTTGCACGCCAGCGCGGCATCCAGCAAAAAATCTACCTTGTTGGCGCGGCCTAAAGCACCTGCATAGCTTACCACCATCTTATCCGCAATATCGATATTGTGGTAATAGTGAGGTTTGGGTGCCGGCTGAAAAAAATCGCAATCGGCCATGTTGGGCAGCATCGAGATTTGTGCTTCGGGAGCCACTTTTTTGATGCCCACAGCTATTCCGGGCGATAAAGCAATTACCGCCGCCGATTTGTAGTAGATCAGTTTTTCCAGCTTTCGCAATACCCAGCGCAAAAAAGGCGTGCGAATGTAGCCCAGCTGTATAGGCGCTTCGGGCCACAAATCGCGCACCTCAAACACAAAAGGTATGTTCTGAACCCACTTTAATATTACCGCGGTAATGCCAACGGTAAGCGGGGTAGAGGTTGCAAAAACCAGGTCGTGGCGCGGTAAATCCAGGGCCAGGTTAAGGCTGTGCCACATGTACCTTAAAAATGCCATTATGCGCTTTCGTTTCCCGAATTTATTGTCGTACGAAACCGGAAGGTAATGCACGGTTATGCCGTCTACATTTTTTACTTCGTAACCGGGTTTGTTGTGCGACGATATTACGGTAACCTGGTGCCCTGCATTGGCCATAGCCTGGCTTATGTAGTACGATCTTATCGCACCGGCCTCGGCGGGGGTTAAATAATATTGGTGCAGGTATAAAATTCGCATCAGGTAAATTCTTTATCGAGCCACCAGGCCAGCACTACGAGCGCCCATATCTCTAGCGAAAAATCGCTGCGGCTTTTCTGATGAGCCTGCAGTAATTTCTGCGTTTTATCAAAATCGAGGTACTTAAAAATAAAACCCGATTTGTTTGTAAGCGGTTTTAGCAACCAGGTGTTAGTTGGTTTACGAAGCCACGCGCCTAAAGGTAGGCCCAGGCCTTCTTTTTTACGATTCGCGAAAGCCTGCCCGCCTCTGTTGGTTAGCAATTGTTTTAGTGGCCACTTGTTTCTGCCTTTAAATAACTGCCCGGCCGGAATGTGGCGCAAATAATCTGCTAACTCATTATCGAGGTACGGCACCCTGATTTCGAGG